>NZ_JAFCLY010000060.1:0-52256 GCF_018130185.1 Bradyrhizobium sp. AUGA SZCCT0182
TCAGGTTCTTGTTGAAGTCCTGGCGGATCTGCACGACCGACAGGTTCGAACCGAGTGACGACGCCTGAGTACGAAGCACGGTGCTGGCGGCGCTGAGCTTGGTGAGTGCGGCGTTCGCGGACGAATTGTCCAGGAAGTCCGTGCCCGAGGTCAGCGAAGCAAGGCCGAGGCCCGCTGCGTTGAAGGTCACGCCCTTGATGTTCAGGGTGGACTTGCCGGTTTCGTTGAAGGTCAGCTTGAGATCGTCACCGTTCAGCAGGTTGATGCCGTTGAACGACGCATCCTGAGAAGTCGTCGTGACCTGGGTGATGATGTCATTGTACTGCTTTACCAGGCTCGCGCGAATGGTCTGCGAAGCCGCGTCGGCAACCGGCGCACTGCCGGCGGCCCCAAAGGTCACGGTGCCACCGCCGGTGTTGGTGAACGTAACCGCACCGATCGTGGACGACGCCGTATCATTGGTTGTGCTGATGACGAGCTGGTTGGTGCTGTCGAGGCTGGCCGACAGATTGCTGGTCGCCAGCGCCGCATTCAAGTCAGCGAGCGACGTGGTGGCAGTGAAGGTGAAGTTGACTGCCGCATGGCCAGCGGTAGCCGCGATTTGCAGCTGGTCGGTGGCGTCGAGGACGGTGCCGTCAACGAGGTCATCCGCGGTGCCGGCGAGCGCAGTCGAGCTCACTGTCGACTTGGTCGTATAACCGGCGGGAGCCTGCAGCACCTGGTTGGCGATCGACTTCGCGGTATCGACCAGCTTCTGCAGCGAGGTGATGCCGGTGTTGGCGGCCTGCAGAACCTGCACGCCGTTGCCAATGCTGTCGAGCAGGTTGTTGATGTCGCTGGCGCGGTTGTTGAGGCCCTGCGCGGTGAAGAAGTTGGTCGGGTTGTCGAGCGCCGAGTTGACCTTGTTGCCAGTCGCAAGGCGATTCTGGGTGGTCGACAGCAGGTCGGCGGTGGACTGGAGCGAGAGCAGGTTCTGGCGAACCGAAGCCGAGAGAACGATGGACATGTTTCATACCTTTCTGGTGTGAAATGGGAGGACGGTCGTTGTCCCAATCTTTTTCGATCGGGGTTAATCAAGGGGTTTGTCAGTGGTCCGAAGCGGCGGGGTTTCCCCCGCCGCTCAAGATGTCGTCGAAATCAGCGCAGGAGCTGGAGCACGCTCTGCTGCGACTGGTTGGCGAGCGCCAGCGCGGACACCGCGATCGACTGGCGGGTCGACAGCGCCTGGCTGTTGGCCGCTTCCTCGTTGGTATCGGCCAGCGTCAGGTTGGACGAGCCGGTCTGCAGCACGTTGATCAGGTTCTTGTTGAAGTCCTGGCGGATCTGCACGACCGACAGGTTCGAACCGAGTGACGACGCCTGAGTACGAAGCGTGGTGCTGGCGGCGCTGAGCTTGACCAGTGCGGCGTTCGCGGACGAATTGTCCAGGAAGTCCGTGCCCGAGGTCAGCGAAGCAAGGCCGAGGCCCGCCGCGTTGAAGGTCACACCCTTGATGTTCAGGGTGGACTTGCCGGTCTCGTTGAAGGTCAGCTTGAGATCGTCACCGTTCAGCAGATTGATGCCGTTGAACGAGGCATCCTGAGAAGTCGTTGTGACCTGCGTGATGATGTCGTTGTACTGCTTCACCAGGCTCGAGCGAATGGTCTGCGAAGCCGTGTCGGCAACCGCCGCGACCACGGTCGTCGAAGCGGGCAGGAATGCCTTGCCCGCACCAATCGCGGTGCCACCGAGCGCGCCGACGGTGGCCGAAGCCTTATCGTTGGTCGTCGTGATCGTGATCGCGCCGGTGGTGTCGTTAACCGAAGCCTGCAGGTTGTTGGGTGCGAGAGCCGCGTTGAGTTCGGTCAGCGTGTCAACTTCGGCCCCACCGGTACCGAACGTGATGCTCGACGCCGTGCCGCCGCCGGTCGCTGCGATCGTCAGGACGTCGCCCTGCACAAGCGTTGCGCCTAGCAGGTTGGCTGCCGTTCCCCCGGCGTTCGCGCCGCTGGTGACGCTGGATTTGGTCGAATAACCGGCCGGGGCCTGCAGCACCTGGTTGGCGATCGACTTCGCGGTATCGACCAGCTTCTGCAGCGAGGTGATGCCGGTGTTGGCAGCCTGCAGAACCTGCACGCCGTTGCCAATGCTGTCGAGCAGGTTGTTGATGTCGCTGGCGCGGTTGTTGAGGCCCTGCGCGGTGAAAAAGTTGGTCGGGTTGTCGAGCGCCGAGTTGACCTTATTGCCAGTCGCAAGGCGATTCTGGGTGGTCGACAGCAGGTCGGCGGTGGACTGAAGCGAGAGCAGGTTCTGGCGAACCGAGGCAGAGAGAACGATGGACATGTTTCAGACCTTTCTGGTGTGAAAATCGAGGAACAGTCGTTGTCCCAATCTTTTTCGATCGGGTGAGGCCAAACTGGAGCGAAGCCCCCTAAAGAGAAATGAATCGAAACTGGACTCCTCCCGCGCCAAAAAAGGAACAAATTGCCTTCATTGACGCGCCTTACCTCGAAAAACCATTGATATTGCTGCACATTGGGCGACCGACGAAAAAGCAGCCGGTTGGCCTCGTTCACCAATGGTTAACTATAATGGGAAAGGATTGCGTTCGAATCGCCTGGAGGAGCGCCAGCGCGTAGCTGGCGGCACGCTTTCCCTCTTCAATGACTGCGCTTTCAAAACGGCGACGGAGAACAGGCATGGCCTTGAAGGTTGAACTCAAGCCGAACGAGCGGATCATCATCGGCGCCTGCGTGGTGACCAACACCGACCAGCGCGCGCGCCTGTTGATCGACGGCGACAGGATCCCGATCCTGCGCGAGAAAGACATCCTGACGCCCGAGACCGCCGATACGCCGGCCAAGCTGATCTATCTCTCGGTGCAACTGATGTATCTGTCGCCGGATCCGATGGCGCATCACCCGACCTATTTCAGCCTGGTGCGGGACATCCTGAGCACCATGCCGAGCGCGTGGCCTTTCATCGAAGGCATCAACAATAACATCTTGAACGGCGACCTGTACCACGCCCTGAAGGAATCAAAGAAGCTGATCGGCCACGAAGAAGAGCTGATCGCCGACGCAAGAAACCTGCGGGCAGCTAACTCCGGCAGCGAAGCCGATCGCAAGTCGGCCTGATCGGCACCGGACAATACCACAACGACAAAAGGCCTCCGCAAGGAGGCCTTTTTTGCGTGTCGGCGGAGCTATCAGCCGGCGATCATCAGAGATATTTGGTCAGCGAGGTCTGGTAGAGCATCGCTGTGGTTTGGTACGAGGCCTGCAGACTGGTCTGCAGTGCGAGAATCTTGGTCGCGACCTCGTCGTCGTTGATGCCCTCGATCGAATCCAGCATCGTCTGCGTGATCGTCTTGGTCTGGGCCTGGCGATCGGTGGCCGCCTTGATTGACGCCCCGGCGCCGGCGAAGTCGGCCTGGATGTCCTGGATCGACTGCGTCCCCGGCACGTCCGCGAGATTCTGGGCAATGCGCTGGTTCAGCGCAGCGATCTGCGCGTTGGCATTGGGATCGGTCACCGACGTCGTCACCGCGGCAAAAACCGCGACGGTCTGCAGTTGCGAGCGCAACGCCTGTTCGTCGGCGCGGGCGCCGTATTGCACCGTGATCGATTGATCGATCTGCGCGACGGCGGTACCGCGCGCGGAATCGGTGCCGGTTTCGCCCTGGTACCAACTGACAGTGTTCGCCGGCGTGCCCGCCACCAGTGTGGTCGCCGCGCCGAACGGTGTAGTGCCGACGCGCATCGGCGGTTGGTCGAAGAAATTGTCGCCAGCCGTCACCGCTGATGCCGCCACCAGCGGCCCATTGGCGAGCTTGCCGATCGAGGTATTGAGGGCGGCGTTGAGATTGGCAGCCGTCGCGGCCGGGTTGGCACCGATGGCGAAGGTGTTGGCCGGCAGCGGCGTCGCCGTCGAGGCCGTCAAAGTGATGTCCTCGGTGGTGCCATCCGGCAGATTGAAGGTGAACTTGACCGATTCGCCTTCAGCCGGGTTGGTGGCACCCAGATCAACCGACATCGCCGCCGGCGTGCCGGTCGGCTGGGTGATCGTCGCGCCCGTCAGCGTCGAGGTGATCGCATTGAGCTTGAGGCCGAACTCGGACGGCGAAGCGTCCTCGGCGATCTGCACTGATGTCACCGACGGCGCCGTCAACACGACGCGGCCAAGGCCGCTAGTGCCGACGTCAGCCTGCTTGCGCTCCAGGATCAATTGCTTGAGCCCGGCCTGGGCGCCGTTGCCGTTCATGATTACGTCGGCGGGAGTCACCGGCGGCGTGTCGGTGGCGCGGCCGGAGAACAGGTAGCGATCGCCAGACTTGGCATTGAGCATATCGACGGAATCAAGGAACCCGAGCGATGCGGTTTTCTGTCCCGCGGTCTGGCCGGTGTTGTCGATCTCGCTGACCGCACTGACCGCGGCGCCCTTTACCGACGAGCCGACGTCGACAAGCCGCTGCAGCGACAGGTTGGCGACGCTGATGCGCGTGTTCAGGTTTACCGCGGTATCGGCATAGCCGGCCAGGCCGCTGAGCTGCGAGCGCAAGCCGATAGCGAGGCTGCGGCCACTGCCCTGCCCCGCATAGGTGTTGGAGATCTTGCCGCTCGCCAACTGCTGAGTCAGCGCGTCGAGCTGGCTGCGCAGATCAAGGATGCCTGAGCCGATGTAGGATGTCCGTCCGCTGACGCCGCTAATGGTCATGACTACCTCAAATCGCCTGCATCAGGGTCTTGTACATTTCGTTCACAGTCGACATCACACGCGCATTGGCCGAATAGGAGTTTTGCAGCGACAGCAGATGCGCCATCTCCTCGTCGATGTTGACGCCCGAGGTCGACGACATCTTTTCCTGCAGCGTGTTGAGCACCACATCCTGTCCGCCGGCGAGTTGCGCCGCCGCGTCGGCGGCCGCGCCCTGCGAGCTGGTGAACTGTTGCATGTAGCTCAGCAGCGTGCCCTTGAACGGCGCGCTGGCGCTGCCGACGCCCGATGCCGGCGAATATTGAAACTTTGCCGTGGTCAGTTGCGACAGAATGAAATCGGAACGCGTGGTGTCGCCCGCGGCCGTCGAGGCGCTGTAGAGCACGAGCTTGGAGGGATCCGCGACCAACCCGTTGTTGACGGTGAGACGTCCCGCGAAGCCCGTGATCTGCGAACCCGTCGCACCGATCGCGCCGGTGTAGGGCGAGCCGCTGTCAGTGAACAGCGAGAGCTCGGCGCTGCCGTTGGTCAGGTTGATTTGCGTCGTGGTGACCGAAGCTGCGTTGACCGTGGAGTTGCCGGCGCTGTTCAGCACCGTCAGCGTGGAGCCCGAGCCGGAGAACTGCAGGTCCGATCCGCCCAGCGCCGTGTTCAGTTGAGCAACGACGGAGGCCATGCCTCCCGAAAAATCGATACCGACCACCCGGTCGTTGGGATCGACGGTCGCACTGTTCGGCAGCGGCAGCACGCTGGCGTTGTCGACGCGCATAATCGATATCTGGCGCTGCGTATTGGTCGCGGTGTCGGTGTAGGTGACATGGATGACGTTGCCGGCCTTCAGGTCGGCAACATTCAAATCAAATCCCGACTGCGGGCCTGACGTCACCGCGGTGCCCGCGGTGGTCTTGTCCGACAGCGCACTGGACAGCGATGCCGCGAACTGGTCGAGCTGGTTCTGCGCCTCGACCAGCGACTTGTCGCGCAACTCCGTATAGGCGGCGATCTTACCCGACCTGATGCCGCCCGAGGCAGTTAGATCAATCGATCCGCCATTGGTATAGGAGATGACGACCGAGCCGAGGTTGCTTTTCGACGGGTCGGTGTTCCACTGCGTGTTGGGGGTGACCGTGCCCTGCGCATTGAATGAAAGCCTGGCGGCCTGGTTGCCCACGAGCTCCACGCCGGAGGTGGTGAAGACCGTAATCTGGTTGGCGCCGTTGGTGGTGACGCGAATGTCCATCAGTTCGGACAATTGCGTGATGTACTGATCGCGCTGGTCGAGCAGTGCCGCCGTCGATGCGTCGGTCGAAGTGCCGCCGAGCGGATTGGCCGATAGTTGGTTGTTGATGGTCGCGATCTGCGACATCAGGTTGTTGGCGGTGTTGACGGAATCGCTGATGCCGTTTTCGGCTGCGCCGCGCAGCGTCTGAATGCCCTGCGTCATCGAATTGAGCTGGCTCGCCAGCACGTTCGCCGCGTTGACGACGCCGATCCGCGCCGACTGGCTGTCGGCGCTGGTCGACAGCGCCTGTACCGCCGTGGTCAGCTTGCTGAACGCATCTTCGAGCGTGCCGACCGAACCCGGGTTGCCGTAGAGGCTCTGCAGTTGCTGCAGAAAGTTGGATCGCAGCGAGGCATAGCCGGCGCCGGAGGTTTCCGTGCGTAGCTGTGCCTGGATATACTGATCCAGCTCGCGGTTGACGCCAACGCTCCGGACGTTGCTGCCAAAGGCCCCGGCATCGGTCGCGACCTGATTCAGTGTCTTGCGAACGTAGCCGGGCGTTTCCGCGTTGGCGACATTCGACGACACCAGTGACATCGCGGCCTGATTGGTGCGCAGGCCGGACATCGCAATGGAGAGTGCGTCGCTGAGACTCATGACAAACTACCGCTCTCGGAAACCGCCACGGAATACTGCGTGGACTATCGCATCACGTTCAGAAGATCCTGGACCATCGTGTTCGCCGTCGTGATCACCTTGGTGTTGGCCGAGTAGGCCTGCTGCGTCACGATCAGCTTGGTGAACTCGTCGGCGATGTCGGTGTTGGACGATTCCAGCGACGAGCCGGAAATGTTGCCACCCTTGCCGTAGAGGGCTTCACCGGATTCGTTGGTGACCTCGAACGCACCGCCATCGATACGCTTCAGGAAGTCGGCGCCGTTGAAGGTCGCCACGCTGACCTCCGCCAGATCGATGTTGCGGCCATTGGAGTAGCTGCCGACGACGCGGCCTTCGTTGCTGACCGATACGCTCTGCAGTTGACCGGCCGCGTAGCCGTCCTGCTGCAACTGGTTCACCTGAGCATTACCGTTGGTATCAGCGAATTGCGTGAGACCACCGGTGCCGAAGGCCATTGTGACATTGCCGAGGCTGGTGCCGGCGACCGTCAAGCCGGTCAATGTAATCTGGCCGACAACCGGCTGCATCTGGCCGTTGGTGCCGAACTTGAAATCGGTGCCGACGTTTTGCCAGGAGACGGTGTTGCCGGTGGCGCCGGGATTGACCTGATAGAACAAGTTCCAGGTGTCCGTTGCGCCCTGTGTGGCCGATTCCACTTTGGCCCATCTGAATTGCAAGGCGACTGGAGCGCCGTTGCCGTCGTAGGCGGTGCTGGTGCCGCCGCTGATCGACTCGTCGAGAAACGCCTTATTGTCGCTGCCGATCACGATGCCGGTACCAGCCGTGCCGCCGCCACCGCGAAGCCCCGTGACGGTGCCCGTGAAGCCGAGCGCCTGGAATGCCGATACAGCCGATGCCGACGCACCGGCCGCAAGGGTAAAGTCGTTCGTGGTACCGGTATTCAGCGTGATGGCCCCTGCAGCGGAGACGCTCGAAGCAGGCGCACCGCCCGTGAGGCCATCGATCGTGGTCAGCAGGCCTCCAACTGTCGCGGTGGCAAGGTCGATGAAAGTGGTGCCGGCTACCGGAGCAGGCGCAGCACCGGTGTAGAAGGACAGTGTGTTGGTCGTCGTGACGCCACCGGTGGTGGTCTTGAGCACGAGCGTATCGCCGTTTGCAAATCCAGCAGGAAGTGAGTTGGTGCCGGACGTGCTTGTGAGCAACGTGCCTGCCGATATCGGCTGCGGTATCGTCTCATAGTTGTTCCGCGCGTTACCCAGCACGGCCGTATTGGAATACGGGGTCGCAGGGGTCCCGAGGATTCTCGGATTTGAAATGAAGTCGGCCGGCCGCAGCAACTCCGATCCCGGCACCGAGGTGTCGTGCTTGTTGGTCAGCGGGTAGCTCGCAAGGTTGGCGCGGTAGTCGATCTTGGTTGTTGCCTGCGACGGCAGAAAGTCATTCTGGAAGCGCAGAACCTGCGGCACGCTGCCGCTCGGATTGCCCGTGGTCGGATCGATCGGCACGCCTTCCAGATAGTAGCCGGCGCCATTGACGAGGTAGCCGTTCTTGTCGAGCGAGAAGTCACCGCGCCGCGTGTAACGATTGATGCCGTCGAACACCGGGTTGTTGTCGGAGATGCTGCCGGGCTTCTGCACCGCAAAGAAGCCGTCGCCGTTGATCGCCATGTAAGTCGATACCGCCGCCGACTGCACCGACCCTGCGATGGTGTTGGTGCTGCGCGAGCCGGCGGTGACGCTGCCCGCGAGTTGCGCGGTGCTACCGGTGTCGGGAATGATATCCATGAAACTGGTGTCGATCCGCTTGAAGGCGGTCGTTTGCGAGTTCGCGATGTTGCCGGAAATGTTTTCTAGGGCGTAGGAATTCGCCCGCAGGCCCGCGACGGACGTGGTGAGAGCGCCGAAGATACCCATTACATCGTCTCCAACTTCGATCCGGGCGGCGTGCCGGTGTTTGCCAAAATTCAGGGCCGCAATCGAAGGAAGACGTCGCAAGCGTTATGCCAACATAGAAAATATATTTATATCAATATCTTAAATGAAAAACCCCGGTCCAAGGACCGGGGCACAATTGCCGGGCGGGCAACAATTGCCGGGCAGCAGAGGTGGAATCGGTCAGGTCGCCGACGCCATGGCCGGGTGAAACACCATCCCAAATCCGTCGATGCAGTAGCGCAACCCCGTCGGTTTCGGTCCATCGTTGAAGACGTGACCGAGATGGCCGCCGCAGCGCCTGCAATGCACCTCGGTGCGCAGCATGCCGTAGGTGCGGTCCTCGGTCTTGCCGAGCGCGTTGTCGAGCGGCTGGTAGAAACTCGGCCAGCCGGTGCCGCTCTCGAATTTCGTCTCCGAGGCGAACAGCGGCAGGTCGCAACCGGCACAGGCAAAGATGCCCTTGCGGTGCTCTTTCAGAAGCGGGCTCGAGCCCGGACGCTCGGTGCCGTGCTTGCGCAGGATTTCATATTGCTGCGGCGTCAGCTGCGCGCGCCACTCGGCGTCGGTCTTTTCGACCTCGAACTTCTCGGCGGCCTGCGCGGGCGATGTGCGGAGCCAGCGGAAGGCCACAAGGCCGAACAGGCCGGCCACAGATGCAAGCAGGATACGGCGGTCCATCATCGGGGTCTCCGTGCGAGGCGGAACAAGGTGGTTCGCCATCAAATACGGCGCGCGCGTGCGGAAGTTACACGGATCCGTCCCGAATTCGCTCACTTTCCTGCGAGGCGGCGACCGGCGGTATTGCACCGTCCGGGGCTTCCGACGGCGGCTGCGGGCGGACCGGCCGCGACGGTCCCGGCGGCGGACGGCGACGGAGCGGCGGCCTGGTTCCAGCCTGCCGGCTGGCCTCGGCCACACGCGCCTCGCGAATCCGCTCCTTGGCGCGCATGCCTTCCCGATAACGGGCCAGCGCGCCCGCGGCGGCTGAACTGCCCCGCCCCCACATGCCGATCAGGTGACCGGCGACCCGCCCGGTCGTGCCGCCTGCCCAGACCAGTTCGAACGGCGAAAACAGCCGCCAGCGCTCGTCGCCCCACAGAATGCTGCGCGCCACCAATTGCCCCGCCATCGCCGCGGTATTCATCCCCTGGCGGCCGAAGCCGGAGGCGACCCACAATCCTTTCCGCAACTGGCCGATCTGCGGCATGCCGTGGACGGTCACACCGACGGCGCCGCCGAAGACGTCGGATATTCCGACCTTGCCGAGCTTTGGAAAAATGGTGGAGATCCGCTGCTGGATGGTCGCGCCGAAGCGGCGCGGCCGCGCGTCCCAGGTCGTTTCCGGACTGGCCCACATCAGGCGGTCGCCTTCCACGATCCGGAAATGATCGATGCCGTCGCTGTCGCTCACAGACCCCTGAAAGGTGATGGCGTCAGTGAGCCGCTCGCCGAGCGGTTCGGTCACGGCGGCATAGCGCCAGACCGGCAGCAGCGTTTCCGACAGCCGCCGCAACGGCGCCCCGAGATGGATGTTGCCGGCCAGCACGATGTGCGATGCGCGAAGCCGCGCCGACGGCGTCACGATGCGCTTGCGAATGCCCGAAGGATCGATGCTGACCACGGGCGTGTCCTCGAAGATGCGCGCCCCTGCCCGCCTTGCGAGCGCCGCCAGGCCATGGACATATTTGCGGCCGTCGACCTGAAACGCCTTGGGGTAATAGATGCCGTGGAAATAGTGCCCGGTCTTGAGCTGATCGCGCACCCGATCGACCTGCCAGCCCTCGACTTCGGTCTCGAAATCCTCGCTCAGCGTCTGCAGCCGGCTGATCAGCGTTTCGCCGTCATCGACATTGGAGACTTCCAGTGCCCCCTCGGTCAGCGCAATGCCCTGCATCGCCTCCTCGGTCGCTACCGCGCGAATGTAATCAGCGCCCTCCTTCGACAGCGCCCAGAGCTCGCGGGCATCCTCAAGGCCGACGCGCTCGATCAACTCGCCGATCGGAAGGCTATAGCCCGGCATGACGGTGCCGAGCTGGTTGCCGGACGCGTTCCAGCCGACGTGGCGGCCCTCGAGCACGGCAACGCTGGCGCCAAGGCGCGCGGCCTCCAGTGCCACGGTCAGGCCGGCGAGGCCTGCTCCGACCACGCAGATGTCGACATCGAGGTCGAACGACAGGCGGGAGCGAAACGGCGCGTCGTCGTCCGGACCGTTGGTCGCACTTGTGAAAGTCTCTGCCATGGCGTTTTCTTACGGACCGCTGCGGCGCTTGTCACCTTGTCCTGGGCATGAGCCTGTAGATTAATTCAGGCCGAAACGAATCGAGATTGCTGCCCATGCGCCGTTTGATGCTGCTGCGTCACGCCAAGACCGAACACGACGCGCCCTCGGGGCACGACCAGGACCGCCGTCTCGACGACCGCGGCCGGCTGGACGCCGCCGCCGTCGGTGGCTGGATCGGCCGGCACCTGCCCGTTCCCGACATGGTTCTGGTCTCAACCGCGGTGCGGACGCTGCAGACCTGGGAGATCGTCCGGCAGGCGATGCAGGATGCGGCCAAGGATTTTGCCCCGCCGCAGGTCGAGTTCCTGGCCGAACTCTACGGCGCCGACCCAACGCATCTCCTGCAGATCATCCGCATGGCCGAAGCCACCGATCCGAAGCGGCTGATGGTGATCGGCCACAATCCCGGCATGCATGAACTGGCGCTGGCGCTGTCCGGCAGCGGCGATGCGGCCGCGAAAAAAGCCCTCGAGCACAATCTGCCGACCAGCGGGCTTGCGATCCTCGACTTTGCGATCAAGGACTGGAACGAGGTGGCGTTTCGCGGCGGCACACTGGTGCGCTTCACCAGCCCGAAATTGCTGAAGCAGACGTCGGACGACTAGCCCAGAGATAAAATCGCGAAAACAACCCCATGCAAAGTAGGCCGGGCGGACATCCGGTCGCCCTCATGCTAGGCTCGTTTCCGACAGGAGGCGCGGATGTTCAAATCCATTCTGGTGCCGCTCGATCTCGCCGACACCGATCTGGCGAAGCCCGCGATCGCAACAGCGGCAACGCTGTCACAGACCTGGAGCGGCACGGTGCGGCTGCTCAACGTCATGCCGATGACGCCGGTGATGCTGGCGGAATATGTGCCGGCCGATTTCGACGCCCAGCAGCGCCAGACCTCGGAAGAGGCGCTCGCGATCGTGGCGCAGGAATCCGGCATCGAGGCGTCGCGCATTTCCGCCGTGGTGCGGCAAGGCGGTATCTATCACGAGATCCTGGAAGAGGCTGCGGCGATCAAGGCCGATTTGATCGTGATGACGTCGCACCGGCCGGCGATGCGGACCTATTTTCTCGGCTCCAATGCCGGCCACGTGGTGCGCTACGCCAAATGCTCGGTGCTGGTGGTCCGGCATTGATGCAGCGATAGCGATACGCAGTCACAATGCAGCCCGGCCGATCGACCGGGCCGCAATTCTGTGTTGGTCCAGATCAAGGCACGCAGCCTTTACCGGAGCCGCCCGAGATCCGGGTCTGCGAGACCCCAAACCGCCTGCTCGATGTGGCTGCGGGTTATTCCGATATCGCGGAGTTCACGATCGTCCAGCTGGCGCAGCGCTTTGACCGCCGCCCGGCGATCCAGATACGCGGCGATTACATGCGCCCAGATCCCGAATCGGCGGAGAAATCCGCTCGATGCGAAGGGAATGGCAGGCTGGGCTGCAGCTTGGGACATCATGGTCATTGGTCTTCTCCAGTTGGCTTTCACGCGGCAAGGCGATGCCGCCGACGCAATCGCTGGGAATCAGCGGCAGCGCCTTTAGGTCTGATTGTTTGCACTCTCCTCAGTGCAATCTCAGGCTTGATAGGTTCAAAATGATCCGGTACATTCCTCGGTGCAAGTAAAACATTGCTCTCGGTGCAATTATGTCAAAGTTCGAATATCTCAGGCTTGCCGATGCCGTTGCCTCCGAGATCGCCAATGGCGGGCTCAAACCGGGCGATCGCCTGCCGCCGCAGCGCAGTTTCGCCTATGAGCGCAAGATCGCGGTCTCCACCGCGAGCCGCGTCTACACGGAATTGTTACGGCGAGGCCTCGTGGTCGGCGAAGTCGGACGCGGCACGTTCATTTCCGGACAGGCGCCCCGCGCGATCACCACGCTGACCGAACCACGCGGCGCCCGCATCGATCTGGAAGTCAATTATCCGCTGCTGCCGACACAATCGGCCCTGATCGCGAAAAGCCTTGAGGGACTGGAGCGGCCGGAAGCCCTCGAAATCGCGTTGCGGCAAGGCACCAGCGCCGGCACGCAAGCGGCAAGAAACATCGCGGCGGACTTCCTCTCCCAAAACGGCTGGTCGGCGCGCGCGGAGCAGATCGTCTTCACCGCCAACGGCCGGCAATGCATCGCCGCCGCCTTGGCCGCGATCGTACCGGCCGGCGGCCGTTGCGGCGTGGAGGCCCTGACCTATCCTTTCATCAAGGGCATCGCCGCCCGGATCGGCGTGACACTGGTGCCGCTGACGATGGACGAGCACGGCGTGCGTCCCGACGCCGTGCAAAAGGCGCACCGAGAAGCGCATCTGTCGGCGCTGTACATCCAGCCGACGGTTCAGAATCCATTGGGCATGACCATGCCGGCCTCGCGCCGCACCGAGTTGCTGCGCGTCGTCGAGAAACTCGATCTCACCATCATCGAAGATGCGGTCTATGGATTCCTCGACGACGAGGCACCGCTGGCGGCATTGGCACCCGATCGCTGCGTCGTGCTCGACAGCCTTTCCAAGAAGGTCGCACCGGGTCTGGCGCTCGGCTTCATCGTGCCGCCGCCACGTTTGCGCGAGAGTATCATGGCATCGGTTCGTTCCGGCGGATGGACGGCCTCGGGATACGCCTTCGCGGCCGGGCAACGCATGATGGCCGACGGCACCGCGTCCGAACTCGTCAGATTAAAGCGCATCGATGCGCAGCGGCGTCAGCACATTGCCGCCGAACGGCTGGCCGGCTTCGAGTTGCAGGCCAACCCGAAATCCTACCATCTGTGGCTGACGCTGCCGCATCACTGGCGGTCGCAGACCTTCGTCGCCGCCGCAGCCCGCCGGGACATCGCGTTGACGCCCTCGTCGACCTTTGCGGTGAGCCCCGGACATGCGCCGAACGCAATAAGGCTGGCGCTGGCCGCACCGCCCGTCGACCAGCTCGATGCGGCGCTGCGCACGCTGGCGGGAATGCTGCGCGCGAGCGAAGAAGATTTCGAATCGACCGAATAGACCGGTCACCCGCACCTCACGGCCACTCGGCGATGAAGCCATTCGCCTTGTACGGCTCGATCTTGTCCCATTCACAGAGCATGCGCCGCCTGAATTCGGGATCGGTGTGCCAGAGCGACCGCGGTGTCGCAAAGCTGTCGACCGTGACCAGCATTTTCTCCACTTCCGGCCAGTGCCGGTGCAGCGTCATCGGATAGCGGCGCGCGGTCCAGGTATTGCCGAGGCAAATCACGCTGCGAACATGCGCAAGCCCCAGCGCGGCATCGATCACCGGGAGCGAGAAGATCACATTCTCGCCGGTGTTCATCGCGCGATCTTCCCGCAGGATCCGCCCGGGCGGGATGCCGCGCGCGATCATCGCATCGGCAATGATTTCGCATTCCGAACGCTCCGCCCCCGGCGTGGTGCCCCCGCTGACGATCGAGCAGCGAAAGTACCCGTCGCGCCACAGCCTGAAAGCCTCATCGACGCGCTCCCTGACATCGACGCGGGTGCCGAACACGAACAAGAGATCAGCCGGCTTCAGCGGCGTGCGGATCAAATGCTGCGCATTGATGGCGGCAATCTCGGCCTCGGTCGGCAATCGCGTGCTTCGATCCGTCACTTCGTGCTCGCAGCAATGCTCATCCAACCGCGGGGAACGCATTGGCACGTTGCCGCATGCGGCGCGCCTCGCAAAGTCACATTTGATTGCGCTTGATTGCGGAAACTACGGCAGCAATGCTTGCGGCAAATGATCGAAGTCGTAAGCGCGCGGCCGGTTACGCTTGATGAAGCCGCCGATCTGCCAGCTGAACAGCGCGACGAAGCCAACCAGAAACAACGCGCCGTACCATTCACCGGTCGCGAACGCGCGCACCAGAAGTCCGGTCATCGCGATGCCGAGCAACGTCACCATCGCAAGGGCCGCGGCGTAGGTGATCCGTCCGATACCGGCGATCAACGCGGCCTTGCTGCCCGCGTTCGCCATACGCCGATGCAACTCGGTGATGAAGGCACGATAGTCGCGATCCTGCGGCACCATCAGCGAGACGGTTTGCCAGGTGGTCGAGAGAATGGTGATGCGTCCACCATCCCTGCCCTGAAGGTCGGCGCGGAAACGGCGGGACTGCATCGACGACGGCTTGTAACTGAGGCGGATCGCCGCGATGTCGGCGTAACCCCAGACACCGGACTTGCCCGAGATATGCCAGGACAAGCCGGCATCGGTCAGCTTGAATTCATGCGCCGATCCGATCAGCGACGCCTTGTAGACATAGCGGGTTTCGGGCGCGCTATCGCCCGATGTCTCCGTCCTGTCCGGTAGTGAGGTTGGCAATTCAAAAATCCCGGTAGCGGCCGAGCGCGCAGCTTGCGCGGTCAGCCGGCTTTACCTTACAAGCAGGCCATGGCCGATACGACCTATTTTCCGCGACGCCTGATTCTGGCCGGCGCGATGATATCCGGGGTGCTGCTGGCGCTTGCCGTTCACATGCTCGGCGCACGCTACGGCCTCGATCTCGGCGGCCTGTGGCGATCCGATACCCGTGAATTCATGCCCGCGGGCGCGGCCATTGCGTGGTGGCTGATTGCGAGCGTCGGGTTTTACGGCGGCTATTTCACCGCCAATCTGATGCACAGTGCGGTGTCCGGCCAAATCCCGCAGCGGATGCGCCAGTTCCTGATCGCGGTCGGCGTGCTGATCCTGGCCGGCGCCGGCCAGGCAGCCTCCGCGCCGAGCCCGATCCCGACGATTTCGGGCGTGCTTTCGGGTCTTGCGGCGTTATGCCTCGGCGCCGTGATGGCATTCTGCGGCGCGCATTTCGCGCTGCGTAAAGCGTAACTTCAAACCCGATTCTTTTTGACGCGTTTTCTACCGCAGATAAGTCTACGCAATCTGCGTAAACTTGATTGCTACGCGAACCGGTATCCACCCCCGGATCAAGTCCGAGGGCATGCTTCGCTCGAAAACGCTCTGCGATTACGCGACGATGCGCGCGCGCGGCTTCGACAGCATCGCGGCCACCTCGGCGGCGGGACGCGGCTTGCTGAACAGATAGCCCTGGGCCTGCGTGCATCCTTCGCGGCGCAGCAGATCGAACTGGGCCTCCGTCTCGACACCCTCCGCCGTGGTGACGATCCCGAGACTCTTGCCCAATCCGGTCACGGCGCGGACGATGGCCATGGAATCGTCGCGTGTGGCCAGTTCCGTGACGAACGAGCGGTCGATCTTGATCTTGTCGAACGGGAAGCTGCGCAGATAGCTCAGCGACGAATAGCCCGTTCCGAAGTCGTCGAGCGAGATCCTGACGCCAAACCCGCGAAGCTCGTGCAGAACCGCCAGTGTCGCCTCGCTGTTCTGCAACAGCACCGATTCCGTGATCTCCAGTTCGAGGCGATGCGCCGGAAGACCGGCGGCCTGCAACGCCGACTTCACGGACAAGATCAGGTTCGGATTCTTGAACTGCACCGGCGAAAGATTGACGGCGACGGTGATATCCTCGGACCAGCCTGCGGCGTCCACGCAGGCCTGCCGAAGCACCCAATCGCCGAGCGGAATGATCAGGCCGGTTTCCTCCGCCAGCGGAATGAAATTAGCCGGCGCGATCATCCCGCGGAGCGAATGATTCCAGCGTACAAGGGCCTCGAACGCGCCGACGCTGTCGCTGGCGACGTCGCGGATCGGTTGATAATAGACCTCGAACTCGTCGCGTTGCAGCGCCGCCCGCAGATCCAGTTCCAGAATGCGCCGCGCCTGGGCGCGGGCATCCATTCCGCTCTCGAAGAAGCGATAGGTGCCGCGGCCGTCCGCCTTGGCGCGATAGAGCGCGAGATCGGCCTTCTTCAGCAGTTCGTCGGGGTTCTTGCCGTCCTCGGGCGCCAGCGAGATGCCGATGCTGACGCCGACGACGAGCTGGTGGCCCCCGATATCGTAGGGCTCCCCGATCTTCTCGACGATGTGGCTGGCAAGCAAGGCCACCGCCGACGGATCGCAGTCGCTGCAGAACTGCACGACCGCGAATTCGTCGCCGCCAAGTCTAGCCACCGTGTCGTGCTCGGTGACGCATTCGCCGAGCCGGCGGGCAACTTCCTTCAGCAGGGCGTCGCCGACCGGATGGCCGAGCGAGTCGTTGATTTCCTTGAAATGATCGAGATCGAGGCAGAACACCGCGAGCTGATCGCTGCGCTTGGCGAGGCGCAGCGCCTTCTCGAGCTGCTCGCGGAACAGCGTCCGGTTCGGCAGATTGGTGAGCGCGTCGTGGCGCGCCATATGCGTGATCTGCTCCTGGGCCGCCTGCCATTCGGTGATGTCCTCGAAGGTCGCAACCCAACCACCGCCCTCTTTGGGCTGATCGACGACGCGGATTGAACGTCCGTTTCGGCTGACGACCCGGTTCAGGCTCTCGCCGGCTTTCGCCGCGGTCACCACAATGTTGAAGAATTCTTCGGGATCGCCGTCCCATTTTCCGATCGATTTCTGATCCCGCAGAACGTCGACCAGCAAACGGCCCTGCAGCGGCATGTTGGTCCGATCCATCATCTCGCTGTAGCGCAGGTTGAACAGCATGATGCGGCCGTCCGCATCGAACATGCAAAGTCCCTGCGACATGTTTGTGATGGCCGAGTCGAGCAGGACCTTCTGCTGGTGCAGTTCGCTGCTTGAGCGGCGATCGAGCAACGCCGCTACGAACGATATGCCGAGAATGGCGAACGCGGCCACGGCGGTCAGAAAGGAAAGCGCGCCCGGCGAGATCGTCAATTCGTCGGTGACGAGGGTCGGATCGGCAACGAGCGTCACGGCGCCCATCGCCGTGAAATGGTGGGAAACGATCGCGACCGTCAGCAGGCCCGTGGCGGCCAAGGTGTGTTTGCGGTCATCCCGGTGCGCGGCGACAACGAGCGCCAGGCCTGCGAACATGCTCCCGAGCATAACGGATGCCAGCACGATGCCGGGCGACCAGACGATGCGCGCCGGAAGCTCGAGCGCCATCATGCCGGTGTAGTGCATCGCTGCGACGCCAGCGCCGACAATCGCGCCGCCCATCGCGAGCGTCGACCGGCGGTCGTTGAGCAGGGCAACGCTGAGGCCGACCGCGGCGATCGAGACGGCAAAGATCAGCGACAGCAGGGTGACCGGAATATTGTATCCGGCCCCCGCCCCGGGATCGTAGGCCAGCATCGCCACGAAATGGGTGGCCCAGATTCCGCAGCCGCCGACCGCAGCATCAAGGCCGACCCAGATCGCGCGGGTTCGTCCCTGCGACGCCCTGGCGCGATGAAACAGGCTGATCGCTACCGCGCTGGCGAGCCAGCAAATGATGCCGGCGAGAACAACCAGCCGCAAATCATGCTCGGTGACCAGGCAATTCAGAACTTGATACATCACAGACCCCTGCTACCGGTCTGTAATGACGACGCTAATGGTGCATTTGGGGTAACCGACGCGGTTTCGTCTGGTTCGATGGTGAATAAATGCTTGGCGTCCTCGCGTGCCGGTTGCGGGTTCCCGCCGGTACCCGGTGATTCCCGTTATCGACCGAGCGCGGCCTCAAACGGCCACCCGTGAAGTGATTCCCAAGCAGTGAGTACCCGCACCGGCAGTGGCACGCCGGCCAGAATCGCAGCCCCTGACGCAAGAACGCGCGCGATTTTCACGCGCGGCGTTTTGCCTCAATGGACCGGACAAATCAGCTGCAGACCAACCGTGGGCTCGGCCAGCACCGTGGTCGCGCGGCAGCTTCCACACCCGGGCGATCAGGCAGCCATAGCGAGATCTCGTCAGGCGCAGCGGCGTAGGGCGACATTGCTCAGCGTTGCATCCAGCACGGCCGCGACCTCGCCTTACGACTTCCTCGGCCTTCTGGATGATGCCGTCGATCGACGGGCAATTGACCGCCGTGCCCATCGGCCCCCCCGCAGCGGAAGCACCTTTCCGGGCATGCGCCTGTTTCGTCGAGATGACACAAAAAGCCCCGTTTAAGCTGCTTTTCGGCCGCGTTCTCGGCGGCGACGCTTTCACGAGTTGTCTCTCAGCGTAATACTAGATGTCCGCAATTCGGGATGAACAAGCCGTTCATGGTCGTGATGCCTCCCAATAACCGTCCCTCGGCTTGGGAATGCGAAACCGCGGCCCCTCCTCAAGCCGATCTACGCGGGGCGGGCCCCGGTAACAGCGGAACGGCGCTTACAAGAGAGCGTTGGGAATACGCCTGGCCGCGACTCACAATCGTTAACGCGGCCGCATATGTAGGACGTATGACAGGGTTGCCGAACGAACGCAGAAGCTAGGCTTGTCAAGGGCTGCACAACGGTTCGATTTTGGCTTATGTGTCTTCGCGCACGGTGCGTCTGACCGTCCCTGTCGCCGCTTTTGACAGGTTTTCTTTTGCCATCCCGCCGGGAGGATGAATGCATCGGCTGCTGACCACGCTTGGGCGTGGCTTCAAGGAGAAGATCGGCTGGAAACGGCTAGGGATCGTTGCGAGTCTCCTCATCATCATCCTTGCGGTCACCCATCTGGTTAACACCCTGAAGGGGGTCGACACTGCGATCATTCTGACCGCCCTGACGGAGATCGCGCCGCATCGGATCGCGCTGGCCGCGCTGTGCGTGGTAGGCGCGTTCTTCACGCTGACCTTCTATGATTTCTTTGCGCTGCGAACCATCGGCAAGACGCACGTGCCCTATCGCATCGCCGCGCTGTCGAGTTTCACCAGCTACACCATCGGCCACAACATCGGCGCCACCGTCTTTACCGGCGGCGCGATCCGTTTCCGGATCTATTCCGACTACGGCCTGACCGCGATCGATGTCGCCAAGATCTGCTTCCTCTCGGGCCTGACCTTCTGGCTCGGCAATCTGTTCGTGCTCGGCATCGGCATGGCCTGGCATCCCGAAGCGGCGACGGCCATGGATCTGCTGCCGCCATCGGTGAACCGGCTGATCGCGCTCGGCTGCCTCGCCGGCATCGCGGCCTATTTCCTCTGGCTGGTGATGGGCGAGAACCGCCGCGAACTCGGCCAGAACGGCTGGAAAGTAGTGCTGCCCTCGGCGCGGCTGACGCTGCTGCAGGTCATGATCGGCGTCGTCGATCTCGGGTTCTGCGCGCTGGCGATGTATCTGTTGATGCCGACGCAGCCCCATATCGATTTCGTTTCGCTGGCGGTGGTCTTCATCCTCGCAACACTGCTTGGCTTCGCCAGCCACGCGCCAGGCAGCATCGGCGTGTTCGACGCCGCGATGCTGGTGGCGCTGCCGCAGTTCGGCAAGGAGCAATTGCTGGCGACGCTGGTGGTGTTCCGGATCCTGTATTTCCTGATTCCCTTCGGCATCTCGATCTGGATCATGGGAACGCGCGAGCTCTGGCTCAGCGTCTTAAAACCCTGGTACGAGCGCCGCCGGAACGAGGAGGCCAGCCGCCAGATGACCGAACAGCCCCGCACGGCGGAGGTCCCGGTCAGGCAGCCGCTCAAGCGAGCGAAACGGTAACAGATATCCGGGATTCCCGAACATTCGGCTGTACGGCTGCGGCCGAAGCACTCCGAAGCCGGAAACGGGCTGACGATCATCACCAGGTATAGCGGAGGCGTCCCGTGGCCGTGTAGGTCTGCGAGCGATCGCCGAACTCGCCGTCGAACTTGGCGAGGAAGGAGACCCCGTTGGCAAGCCGCCACTCCGCACCTGTTGACGTCAGTGCGAGATCGCGCGAGGGCCTCGCGCCGTAAACGGTGAACGGGGCCGCCCCGAGACCCAGCGTGGTGAAGTTGGCCGCCGCCGCGGGATTGCTGATCGCATCATGCGCATAGGCGAACCGGCCGAACAGGTTGAGCTGGCTGCCATTGTCGATTGCCATCGTCTTGTCGAGGCGCACGCCAAGCTCGCCGCGAAAGGCGGTCGCAATGCGACTGGCGAAGTTGAGCGCGAACTGGTTGGAGCCCGTGACCGCGGTCTCGCCGTAGCCAGGCGTGCTGAAGCTCTGGCCCTGCGCGGCGCCATAGGGCGTCCAGACGATGTTGGCGTAAGCCACAGGCAGGCGATAGCCGGCCTCGATGCGGCCGCCAAAGGCCCGGGCGTTGTAGTCGGCCTTGAGCTGGTCGAGGCCCGCCACCGTCACGGTCCGGTTGGTCGAGGTCCAGTAGTTGGCGTAAGTCAGCGCGCCCGACAGGTAGGCCTGTCCGGCGTTGTACTTGCCATAGAGCCCGGCGAGGAAGGTATCGCTGTTGCCGCCGCCGGTGACGCCGTTGCCGGTCAGCGACCAGTTGATGTTGCCGCCGGCCAGCGAGAGGCCGATCAGCGCATTGGGCGAGATGCGATAGTCCGCACCGGCTGCGACGCCGCCGGCGCGCGTGTAGATATCGTTGCTGCCGACCACCGCCTCGCCGCGCGTCTGGTTGGCGCCGCCGAACGCCGCGCCCCAGATGTCCCAGCGCGGCGCATAGGCCGCGGGCGGCGCCTTGGTGTAGGCGGCAAAGGCCGAGCGCACCGATGATGGCAGCGCCGAGGACGGCCGCCCTGAGGAAGGCTCTTGCGCGAACCCGATAGCGCCATCGGCCCTAACGCGATTGGTCGAGAACGGGTCGGTCAGCAGCGACAGATAACCGGTGCCGAGCTGGAACGCGCCCTGCGCCGGTCGAGGTAAGGCCGACGTTGCTGGTGATCGTAGTGGTGCCCGTGGTGGCGATAGTACCGATCACATCGCCGCTGGCATTGCCGACCGTACCGCCGGTGAGCGAGACGATCACGTTGCCGCCGCCCTGCATCTCAGCGGCTACGGCGTAGCCCGTGCCGTTGAGCGCGCCGCCGGTCTGGCTGATGTCGATGGTGCCGGTGCCGGTTTGTTGAGCGAATATACCGATCGTTCCGGAGGCAATGGTCCCGGCGGTGTGATTGATGTCGATCAGTCCGCTGCCGTTGCCGGTCGAAAAGATAGCGTAGAACCCGCCCGTCACGTCGTGGCCGACATTGACTGAGTTGGTGCCGTTCACCGCACTGGTGAGGATACCCGCCAGACTCGTGCCGGTGACCGCGCCGCCGGTGGTGACCGTCACCGTGCCACTGCCACTGCCGTTGCTGAAAGCCACTATCCCGTAGTCGGCGCCGGAGACGGTGCTCCCGGTCGCGACGAGCACGTTGCCGCCGGTCGATTGCGCGTGGATTCCCCTGGCAGCGCCACCGACGATCGCTCCGGAGCTCGTGACATTGATGTTGCCGGCGCCGCTTGCCGTTGCCTCGACGCCGCGGATTAGGCCGCTGATGGCGCCAGATCCATTGACGTTGATCGTGCCCGTCGTCGACGTCGCGCTGATGCCGCTACCGCCGGTCGAGGTGAGGTTAACATCGCTGGTGATCGTGGTCGTTCCTGTCGTGGCCGAGGTATTGACGACATTGCCGCTGACATTGCCGACCGTGCCGCCGGTAAGCGAGACGATCACGTTGCCGCTGCCTGTCATCAACGCGAGTACCGCCCTGTTCGTGGCGTTGAGCGCACCGCCGGTCTGGCTGATGTCGATGGCGCCGCTGCCGGTTTGTGATGCAGCGATCCCCTCCGTTCCGGCGGTGATGGTCCCGGCAGTATGATTGATGTCGACCAGCCCGCTGCCGTTCCCGAATGTCCGGATAGCTACGCTGCCGGC
This sequence comes from Bradyrhizobium sp. AUGA SZCCT0182, assembly GCF_018130185.1. Taxonomy (NCBI): domain Bacteria; kingdom Pseudomonadati; phylum Pseudomonadota; class Alphaproteobacteria; order Hyphomicrobiales; family Nitrobacteraceae; genus Bradyrhizobium; species Bradyrhizobium sp. AUGA SZCCT0182. The sequence goes on from NZ_JAFCLY010000060.1 coordinate 22,363, forward strand.
GGTCACGTCGTGTCCGGCATCGATCGTGGTGGCGCCGTCAACCGCGACGGTGCTGATACCGACTCCGGAGGTGCCGGTGATGGCACCGCCGGTGGTGACCGTCATCGTGCCGGTGCCGCTGGTGTTTGCGATGATGGCGTCGAAGCCGGAGACGGTGCTCCCGGTGGCAACGAGCACATTGCCTCCGCCCGAGCCGGCCAAGATGCCGATGCCGTTGGGAACGTTGCCGCCGGAGATAGCTCCGGCGCTGGTGATATCGACGGTGGCGACACCGTCTGCCGCTGCGTAGATGCCGCCGAAGCCGCCGGAGATGGTGCCGGTTCCAGTAACGGTGATGGTGCCGGTGCTGCCCCCCGTCGTGTCGATCGAAAGGCCGTAATTGCTGACCGAGCTGAAGACGCCGTTGTTAATGACCGTGACGCCGCCGGCGCCGATGTTCGTAAACGCCATGGCATTGCCGCCGCCGGCGGTGGTGGTTGAGACCGTCCCGGTGCCGATATAGCCGACCAGCGCGCCATTGCCATTAAGCTCCAGAGCATTGACGTTCTGATTGGTCGTGACGGTGCCGCTGTTGATGACGCCGATGGAGTTGGACCCGGCGTTGGTGAGCGAGAGCTGGAGGCCATAGCCGTCGACTGTCGCGGCGATGGTGGAGGTGATGTTGGTGAAGTTGTTGAATTCCTGAACCCGGTCGCTGGACGGGTTCGTGGCGCCATTGGTGTTCGTGTTGTTGGTGGTGGTTGTATTGGCGAGGCAATCCACGACGCCCGTGAAGAGCGTCGTGCACGCCGCGCTCGCGTCGGTGACCGACATCGACAGCGCCGCCACGCTGACCAGCGCCGTCCCCCCCAGCAGCGATGCCAGCCGCCGGGTTCGCGCGCCACCTAGCGCCAGTATGCTCATTCCCATTCCCAGTCCCGATTCCGGCCGAATCGTACGATCCCGCCACCGGACACCGTTCCGGGCAGATCACTGTTAGAGAGATGCCCAGTGGCCGCAATGGCCGGAACTCCCAAGCGCCGGGCGCGGCTGCACAATCACGGGGACCTGTGGCAGGGGTGACACAATTGCCGGGCGTGCCCTGCGCTGAATGAGAAGGTGTCACAAAATCCGCGCCAATGACGCGTCACGGCGGCCTTCGTGAGCTGCGGAAAAAGTGGGCGATGCCCCTGCCCTCACCGCGCCGGGGCGAGCGCTGCATCGCGCGACGCGGCGGCGCCGTCGATGACGAAGCTCGTGCCGGGCAAGGTCTGGAACGCAGCCGGGAAGCGGCGGCAACCGGTCAAGATCCGCCCGGTCCTGGAAATGGTTCAACTGACGGCGCCCGCCCGATGCCACATGCCGGTAACAGCGACGTTATCTGCGTCATATGGTCTTTTGAGCTAGCGCTGCCTCATTCTCTTATTTCTGCCTTACCGCTAACGTCAAACGCGCCATGGCCGGAATTCTACCTCGATCGATAGTATCAGGCGCGCTGCTCGCCGGCGCGCTGGCGGTGCTATCGCCTCCCCCTGCGGAAGCGCAAATCGCCCAAGGCGCCATGCAGATTTCCTGGGAGGTCCGCAACCGTTTCCGCCTGTTCCGCGAGGAACGGGATTTTCAGCTGCACACCGAAAGCGGCCGCGGCCGCAGCATTCTGGCGGCGGAACAGGTGCTGGGATTGCAAAGCGACGGCCGTGGCTGGGCGCGCAACACCGTGAACCGGCTTTGCATCGATCTGGCCGGCCGCGTCAGCGAGCCCTGCACCCGCGACAACGTCAAGGAAAGCTACCTGACGCCGGTCGATCATCCCATCACCGTCCGCCTGACGGGACAGGTGCCGGTCGGCGCCACCTGCGCCTGGTCGTTCGACGACGGCGACGGACCGCAAGGATCCACTTTCGACTGCGCCGAGCCGGTCAATTACAGGGTCCGCTATGGCCGCACCACCGTTGCCAGCGTCGATGTCTCCGCCGGCTCGGACGGCGGCCAGCGCGTCGCCACCGAGATCTCGGTGCGCGACATCTTCATCGCCGGCCTCGGCGACAGCATCGCCTCCGGCGAGGGAAATCCGGACCGGCCTATCGCGCTGTCAGATGAAGGCTTCTGCTTCCGCTCCTATCTGGGGTCAGCCGCCTCACAATATTACCGTCCAAGCCGCGCGGGCTATAAGGGCGGACGGGCCTGTGAAGCCCCGGATACGATGGCCGTCTGGCAGCGGCAGAGCGCGCTCTGGCTCAATGCAGCCTGCCACCGCTCGCTCTACAGCTACCAGACGCGGACCGCATTGGCGCTCGCCGTCCAACATCCGCATATCGCGGTGACGTATCTGCCGCTGGCCTGCACCGGCGCCACCATCGCCGACGGCCTGTTCGGCTCGCAGCGCGCCCGTGACTGCCCGCCGTCGAAATCGGGCAGCTGCCGCGGCACGGTCAACGCGCAGCTCACTGAATTGCGCGAGGCCGTTACGGCGGCCAAAAGCCGCCAGCCCGACCGCAAGCTCGATCTGGTGCTGCTGTCTGTCGGCGCCAACGACATTTATTTTTCGGGGCTCGTCGCCGACGTGATCGTGGACACGGCGACGGAGCGCGCGCTGTTCCGGCGCAGCGGCGTGCTGGCATCGGTCGAGGAGGCACGCGGCGCGTTGATGCGCGAGCTGCCGCAAGGATTTGCAAAACTGCGCGAGGCGCTGAAGCCGCTGGTCGGCGACATGTCGCGCGTGGTCTACACCTCCTACGCCAACCCGACGCTGGCCAACAACGGCGCGCCCTGTCCCGGCGGGCGGGCGGGCTTCGACATTCACCCCTCGTTCAACGCCGAGCCGCAGCGGCTCGCCGCCGTCTCGAACTTTGTCGAGGGCGAATTCCTGCCGCAGCTCAAGGCGCTCGCGCTGTGCCAATCCGGCATCCTGTGCCGCAACCCGCGCGCCGACCGCATGACCTTTGTCGATGCGCATCAGGCGACGTTTGCGAACCACGGTTTCTGCGCGCGTGCGGAGAGCGATCCCGAATTCGATCGCCAATGTTTCTCGGCCCGCGGCGAGAGCTTCGATCCCGACATCGTCACCGCCGCCGGCCAGCCAATGCTGTGCGGCCGCAGCGCCGGCGAATATCGCGCCTATCTGCCGCGCGCGCGCTGGATCCGCGACGCCAATGACAGCTACTTCGCGGCAATGACCTATCCGCTGGGCTTGCCGTCGTCGCAGCAGCCTGCCGACATCCACGACGCGACCTGGGGGGTTCTGTCGGCGGTGTATGGCGGCGCCGTGCATCCCACCGCCGAAGGCCACGCCGCGATGGCGGACGCGGCGCTGCCGGCCGCAGCCGCCGTGCTGCAACTGGATGCCGCCGTGCCTGAAGTGATTTCGCAGCCGGTATCGCCGATCCCGGCATTGCCGGGGACGCGTTAGCGTTCGATGACTTTTCTTCGGATCGTCATCCCGCTCTATCATTTTGGTTGAGCGTGATCTCCGCGCAAACGTTTCGCGTTTGTCGCAAGGGACAACCGGTGCCGCCCATCGGGTCGTGGCCCGAGGGCATGCTTTGCCGGATCATCTCCTCCAGCAGTTTTGCTCAACGCGCGGGGGCAGGTGCTCCAGGTGCAGGCGCGGGCGCCGTCGTCTTCTTTGCGACAGGCGCTTTCGGAGCTGGCTGCTTCATCGCCGCCGCCTGTGCCGGCAGATATTTCGCGATGATGGCCGGATCGAGCGAAGCGATCGAGGAGTCCGGCAGCCGGGTCCAGATCTCATCCTTGCCCAATAGCGAGAAGCCGAGATAGCCACGCATGGTCAAAGTCTGTCCGTCGGGGCTGACCGTCATCTTGGCTTTGTAGATCTTGCCATCGCGCGGATCGAGCACATTGCCATTCTCGTATTTCAGTCCGTCTCGCTTCATGTCGCGGATGAAGGAGAGCCCGAGCCACGGCTGATCTTTTCGATCGTCGGTGCATTTTGAGCAGACCGGATTGGGAGCATCGCCCGGCTCAGGAAAAAGCTTGGCAAACGCGCCTTCATAGATGCCGTCGCGATCGACCACCAGAAACCATCCGACCGGCTTGCCCTTCTCGACCTTTTGCCACAGCCCGGCGGCCGACGGCTCCGCCGTTTGCGCAGCAAGTTCGCAAACGAACGCAAGCCCCATCACGATCGGCAATATCAGTCGAACCACAGAAAGCGCACTTCGCATCGTCATCACCTGACTAATTCACAAAATGAATGGCCGCAGACTAAGGCCATTTCGCGGACGGTTCCAGTGCCTGGACGGACGAACGCGAGACCGCGGCGAACGAGCCGCGGCCATTCGGTCATATTTTCGTTGGAATCATCACCGGCAAGAGCCAGGAACCGGCTCGATACGCAAACCGGCTTCAATGGCTGCCTCCGCATTTGTTGGTCTTGGTATTGTAGTTGCCGCACTTCTTGCCAACCCAGTCGCCGATCAGGTCCCTGGAGCCCTCGAGTTCGTTCGACCATGCATCGCCGGCCACCAGGCCCGGTGCCTTCCACACCACGTCGAACTGACCATTGATTTTGACTTCACCAATGAACACCGGCTTGGTGATGTGATGGTTCGGAAGCATCTTCGCGATACCACCGGTCAGATTTGGAGTTTCGATGCCCGGCAGCGCGTCGATCACCTTGTCGGCGTCGGTCGACTTCACCTTCTCGACCGCCTTGATCCACATTTCGAAACCGATGACGTGCGCTTCCATCGGATCGTTGGTCACGCGCTTCGGATTCCTGGTGTAGGCCTGCCAGGCCTTGATGAACTTCTCGTTGGCCGGATCCTTGATCGACTGGAAGTAGTTCCAGGCGGCCAGATAGCCGAGCAGCGGCCTGGTGTCGATGCCGGCGAGTTCGCCTTCACCGACCGAGAACGCGACAACCGGAATGTCGGTCGCCTTGATGCCCTGGTTGCCGAGTTCCTTGTAGAAGGGAACATTGGCGTCGCCGTTGATGGTGGAGACAACAGCCGTCTTCTTGCCGGCCGAGCCGAATTTCTTGATATCGGCCACGATCGTCCGCCAGTTCGAATGACCGAACGGCGTGTAGTTGATCATGATGTCTTCCTGCGCGACGCCTTTCGACTTCAGATAGGCTTCGAGGATCCTGTTGGTGGTGCGCGGATAGACGTAGTCGGTGCCGGCCAGCACCCAGCGCTTCACCTTCTCGTGCTTCATCAGGTAGTCGACCGCAGGGATCGCCTGCTGATTCGGCGCCGCCCCGGTGTAGAACACGTTGCGCTCGCTCTCTTCACCCTCGTATTGCACGGGGTAGAACAGGATCGAGTTCAGCTCCTTGAACACCGGGAGCACGGATTTGCGCGACACCGAGGTCCAGCAGCCGAATACGACGGCGACCTTGTCCTTGGTGATCAGCTCGCGGGCCTTTTCCGCAAACAGCGGCCAGTTCGACGCCGGATCGACCACGACCGCCTCGAGCTTCCTGCCGAGCACGCCGCCCTTCTTGTTCTGCTCGTCGATCAGGAACAGGACGGTGTCCTTCAGCGTGGTTTCGCTGATGGCCATGGTGCCGGAAAGCGAATGCAGGACGCCGACCTTGATGGTGTCGTCCGAACTCTCGCCACCAACGGCGCTACCCGCCGCCGGCAGCAGGACGCACAACAACAAGGTGACCGCGCACCGCCTCACTCGGTTCGACCAACGTTTCACGGTGCTCTCCGAATGGGACAGCTCAGGGGCGCTGCTGTAAATGAACGTCAGTCGAACTCTTAGTCAAACACTTTCGTCGGATGCGCCGGCTGTCAGTTGACGCCGAGCTTCTTCTGCAGGCTCGATGACGAGGTCGTGTACTGGAAGACGAGGCGCTTGTCCGGGTAGACGTAACGGTGCGCCTTCTGCGCCATCAGCGCGCCCTCGTGGAATCCGCTCAGGATCAGCTTCAGCTTGCCCGGATAGGTGTTGATGTCGCCGATCGCAAAAATGCCCGATACATTGGTCTCGAAGGCGGCGGTTTCGACCGGCACCAGGTTGTTCTCGAGCGCAACGCCCCAGTTCGCAACCGGTCCGAGCTTCATGGTCAGCCCGAAGAACGGCAGCATCGTATCGCACTCGACTTTCGAGACCGCGTTGTCGTTGCCTTTCATCATGGCGCCCGAGAGCTTGCCGCCCTCGCCTTCAAGCGAGGTGACCTGACCGATCCTCAGGTCCATTTTTCCGGAAGCCACCAGTGCGCGCATCTGCTCGACGCTGTGCGGAGCGGCGCGGAAATCATCGCGCCGGTGCAACAGCGTCACGCGCTTGGCAATGGGGTGGAGATTGAGCGTCCAGTCGAGTGCGGAATCGCCGCCGCCGACAATCAGGATATTCTTGTCGCGGAACTGCTCCATCTTGCGCACCGCGTAGAACACCGAGGTGCCCTCATAGGCCTCGATGCCCGGCACCGGCGGGCGCTTGGGCTGGAACGAGCCGCCGCCCGCGGAGATCACGACCACCTTGCATTCGAACACCTGGCCGGCGTCGGTGGTGACGCGAAAGAGCGGATCGCCGATCTTCTCGATCGTCTCCACCATTTCGTTGAGGTGAAAGGTCGGATTGAACGGCTTGATCTGCTCCAGCAGCGCGTCGGTGAGGCCCTGGCCGGTGACAAAAGGAATGCCGGGAATGTCGTAGATCGGCTTTTCCGGATAGAGCTCGGCGCACTGGCCGCCGATCTTGTCGAGGATGTCGACCAGATGCGTCTTCATATCAAGGAGGCCCAGTTCGAACACGGCGAACAGTCCGCAAGGACCTGCACCAATAATCAGCACATCGGTTTTGATCGCTTCGCTCATCTCAGCTTCTTTTCGGTTGGACCGCGCCGATGGCCTGGGCGGCGCTTCTGGGGCAGCGTCTGTCTAGCCAACGCCGGTGGAACAGGAAAGCCATAATATGGCAGGTGGCCTTCGCCTCAACCCCTTGCCGGAGCAGGGTAACTGGGCTGTAACAACGTGAAACGTTCGGAGACCGCCCCGTGAACGCCCCTGCCCGCCTCGATTCAACGCCGCGCCTGGAGGATTTCCCCTACCGGCTGACCGACAATGTGCGTTTCGCCGACCTCGACCCCAACCAGCACGTCAACAACGCGGTCTATGCGACCTATTTCGAAACCGGCCGCGTCACGCTGATGAAGGATCGCAATTACGGGCTGATGCCGCACGGCGTCACCTGGATCATGGTCCGGCTCGACATGCATTTCCGCGCCGAGTTGCGCTGGCCCGGCACCATCGAGATGGGACTAGGGGTGGTGAAATTCGGCCGCACCTCCGTGACCTTCGACCAGGTGGTATTTGCCGAAGGCACATGCATTGCCTCGGCACAATCGGTATCGGTGCTGCTCGACGAAGCCACCCGCAAGCCGACACCGCTGACCGAGGAGATCATCGGAAACTTCCAGCGCTGGCTGCGGCGCGGAATGGACGGACGATAATGCGCGTCGCGCTGCTGGCGGTGTTGATCGTCTCCGCGACGATGCAGCCCGCCGCGGCCGATGGATTTTATCGCGAGGATTTGCGCATTCCGATGGCGGCTGCGGAAACGGCGGGCCTTGAGGCAATGCTGGTGCGGCCATCGGGCAGCGGACGCTTTCCGCTGGCGCTGATCAGCCACGGCGCACCGCGCGATCACACCGCGCGAGCCACCATGTCGCCATATGGAATGTACCGGCAGGCGATCGAATTCGCGCGGCGCGGTTTCGCAGCGCTGGTCGTGATGCGGCGAGGCTATGGCGACTCCGGCGGCCGATATGCCGAGAGCAACGGTCGCTGCGCCAATCGTGATTATTTGCGATCGGCCCGGGCGTCTGCCGAAGATTTGGCCGCCGCGATCCGGGCCATGCAGGACCGCACCGACGTGTCCACCAGCGGCATGATCGCGGTCGGCTCCTCGGCGGGCGGCTTTGCCAGCATCGCGCTCGCCGCCACTGCGCCGCCCGGCCTCGTCGCCGCAATCAGCTTCGCCGGCGGTCGCGGTTCACGTGCCGATGACGATGTCTGCGACGAGGCGGCACTGGTCCGGGCATTTGCGGCTCTGGGCCGGACGTCGCGAATTCCGATGCTGTGGATCTATGCGGAGAACGACAAGTTCTTTCGCCCCGACCTCGCCCACCGGATGCACGCGGCATTCACCGGCGCCGGCGGCCGCGCCGAATTGATCGACGCCCCTGCGTTCCGCGACGACGGGCACACGCTCTTCTCAAGGGGCATTGCGCTATGGACCCCGATGGTCGATCGCTTCCTGCACCAGCAGAATCTGGGAACGCGGGAACTGGCCGCAGCACCGCTTCCGGCAGCGCTTTCGCCGCCGCCCCGGTTGGGTGAAAAAGGCCGTTCAGCCTTTGCAGATTATTTGTCCGCGAGCCCTCACAAGGCATTTGCGGTGTCCCCGACCGGCAGCTTTGGCTACCGCGCCGGGCAGCGGTCGGCCGTCGTGGCGCGGGAGGCGGCCCTTGCCGCATGCGCAAAGGCTGCCGCCGACTGCGCGGCTTATGCGGTCGATGAGGAACTGGTCGAAAAGGAGCGCGCCGGAGCGCGCTGAACCATCCAGCAGAGCTGGACCAGGCTCTATGCCTGCCGTTCCGGCGTCGAGACCACGAGGCCGTCGAGTTCGTCGGAGACCTTGATCTGGCACGACAGGCGCGAATTCGGCCGTACGTCGAAGCCGAAATCCAGCATGTCCTCTTCCATCGGCGTGGGCGAGCCGACCTTCTCGCGCCAGGCGTCGTCGACATAGACGTGGCAGGTCGCGCAGGCGCAGGCCCCGCCGCATTCGGCTTCGATGCCCGGAATGGCGTTGCGGATCGCGGCTTCCATCACGGTCGCGCCGTTTTCGACTTCAATGGTTCGAGTTTCGCCGGAATGGTCGACAAAGTGGATTTTGGCCATGATCGCTCGTGCTGCCGGTATACGGTAGGAGGGTCCCCGGCAGTCCTATAACGGGTCGATCCGCACAGCGCTAGCGGTCGGGACGAAAACCTAAGGGGCTAATTTGGCGGGGGTTTGTCGGGCGTCAGACCGCAGGTCCGCGTCAGGACCGGCGCAGAGTCGCCTCGATCGCCGCCCGCGCCCGCGCAATGGCCTCGCCGAGTTCGGCAACAAGCCGGGACGGATCGGCGCCATCAGCAAGAACCGCCTCCAGCCGGGCGGCGGTTTCCGCCACATCGAAGGCGCCGATCGCGCGAGCCGAGCCCTTCAGCGTATGGGCCAGCGCATCGGCATCTGCCGGCACGGTGGCAAGCATGGCCATCAGCTTGGCCGACTGGGCCGCGAACATCGCCAGCACCTCCTGTTCGAGGCCGGCGTCGTCAAGCGTCATCCGCTTAAGGTGTTCGAAATCGATCGGACCGTCATCGGGAGCGAGCGGCGGCGATGGCATCCATTGTATCCGTTCAAGGTGCAGCGGCATGGCCTGACCCACATCTCCCCGCCGGACCGATCCAGGCAGGGCCGTTTTGGCCACCCAATCACGAAACTGGTTAATGGAACGTTCACCGGAATTGCCGCAACTTCGCCTACTTTTCGCCGAGGAGTTGCCGTAAAGGACAGTCTCCCACGGGAATTTCGAGTATCCGTAAGGCCTTAAGCCACAAAGCTGTTAACGATGATTAAGAATGTCTTAATCGCGGCCATTTCATTCGCATCACTCAACCAATAGGATGTTTGCGGATGTAGCGGACAAGCCGCCGACGGGGCGCGGCTGCGGTCCGTGTGGGGGCAAAGATCCGGTTTGGGCTTGCGGGGGCGTTTGCAAGACCAGCTGGACGCGTAAAAAAGTAAGAGGGCTCGACTGAACATGGCGAACAATCCCAAGAAGGTCAAAGATCCCACCGAAGTCGCGCTTTCCGCCATTCAGGAAGCGCTGAACATCAGTGACACCACTGTCGATCCCAATCGCAATTCGATCGGCAACAACGACCTTTCGCCATCAAGCATTTCGTCCGCGCCCCCGCCCTACTCCGAAACCCCGTTCGATACGCGCGTTGATACGCGTTCTGGCGGCGACCGCCAGGTCTTCGATCCGATCGAAGAGCCGCGCGCCCCGCGCCGCGCCGCCAACGATGACCGCGAAACCATCGGACAGATTCTGCAGGCAATCCAGAAGGGCCGCCCTGCCCGCGGCGTCTATACGCTTGCCACCGTGTTCGCCGGCGTCTGGATCGTCGGCTGCGCGCTGCTGACCGCCGCGTTCCTGCCTTCGCTGCAGGCCGCAATGGGACAGAGCGGCGGCGTGCTGGTGCTGGGCGGCCTCGCCGCGCTGTTCTTTGCGCCGGTGCTGCTGTTCTATTTCCTCGCGAGCCTTGCCTGGCGCGGCCAGGAAATGCGGATGATCGCGCAATCGATGGCGCAGGTCGCGATCCGCTTCTCCGAGCCCGAAGGTGCCGCCTCCGACTCGATGGTGACGGTCGGCCAGGCGATCCGCCGCGAAGTAGCTGCCATGGGCGACGGCGTCGAACGCGCGATCGCGCGCGCCGGCGAACTGGAAACGCTGGTGGCCAACGAAGTCGCGGCGCTGGAGCGTGCCTATTCCGACAACGAAGTGCGCATCCGCGCGCTGCTGCAGGACATCGCCCATCAGCGCGACAACCTGGTCGGCCAGGCCGAGCAGGTTCGCAGCGCCATTTCCGGCGTGCAGATCGACCTGCGCCACGACATCGCGCTGATCTCGGACGCGATCGCCTCGCGCGTCGACGAAGTCGCGAAAAGCATCACCGGCGCGCTGGAAGAACGCGGCGCCCACATCACCACCGCCTTGAGCCATGCCGGCGACAACATGATCCTCGCGCTCGGTGAGCGCGGCGGCGACCTGCTCGACCGCCTCGAGGAAGCCAGCGCCGAGACCACGCGCGCCGTGCTCGACGCCTCGGAACGGCTGACCACCAGCCTCAACTTCAAGACCGGCCACGTCCATGACGAGTTCGTCGATCTGGCCGATCGCGTCCACGAGATGCTGAACGAGCGCATCGACCGCATCACCGGCGAGTTCGAGCAGCGTTCCTCGACCATCGTCGACGGCATTTCCGACCGCACCGAACAGGTCCACGACTCCCTGAAGAATTCCAGCGACTCGCTGCTGCTCGAGCTCGAACTGCGCAGCGGCGATCTCGTCAGCAAGATCGACGAGGCCGGCAACCGCCTGGCGACCCGCATCATGACCTCCGGCGACAAGGCTAGCGACGCGCTCGACGTGACCGTGAACTCGCTGGTCGCCAAGGTCGTCAGCCAGACCGAGACCGCGCATGACAGCCTCTCGCTGCAGATGAGCGCGTTCGACGAACTGGTGCAGAACCAGGGCAGCGAACTGGTCGAGAAATTCGCCCGCGACTCAGGCACGCTCGGCGCCCTGATCACCCGTCACATCTCCGAATTCGACCGCACCGTCAAAACCTTCGGCGGCGAGATCGTCGAACGCATGGGCCAGCGGACGCAGGACATCGCCGACAGCCTGAAGAACTATGTCGATACCTTCGACACCCGCCTGATCTCCAACAGCGGCGAGATCACCGCCTCGCTCGATCAGCGCCTGCTGCAGTTCGAAACCACGCTGAGCACGCGCGTCAACCATCTCGACAACTCGCTCGACACCAAGATCAGGTCGTTCGACGAGACCGTCGACGGCCGCCTGAAAGCGCTGGAGCAGACCTTCGACACCCGCGCCAGGTCCGTCACGGAGACGATCGATGATCGCCTCGGCACACTGGCGAGTTCGCTGACCGACGGTGCCGCGCAGGCGATCCACTCGATCGACTCGCGTCTCACCGAACTCACCTCGTCGCTGACCGGAGGCACCACGCAGGCCATCCAGTCGATCGACTCCCGCCTTACCAACCTGACGACGTCGCTGACGGTTGGCGCCGCGCAAGCCGTCGAAGCTATCGACCAGCGCCTCACCAACGTCACCACGTCGCTGACCGTTGGCGCTGCGCAAGCGGTCGAAGCCATCGACCAGCGCCTCACCAACGTCACCACGTCGCTGACGGTTGGCACCGCCCAAGCGGTCGAAGCCATCGACCAGCGCCTCTCCAACGTCACCACGTCGCTGACGGTTGGCACCGCACAGGCAGTCGAAGCCGTCGACCAGCGCATCACCAGCGTGACCCAGACCATCGACGGCCGCAGCGCCTATCTGACCGACACGATCGCGGCGCGGTTCCAGGATATCCACCAGGGTATCGAAACCCGGGTCGGCGCCATCGCCACCGACATCGACATGCGCGTCGCCCAGTTCGAGGATTTGCTCGGCTCGCGCGTCGAAGCCGTGGCCGGCCGTATCGAAAGCAGCGGCCGTCAGGCCAGCGACGACCTCATGGCCCGCGCCGAACTGCTGTCCTCGGGCATCAGGTCGCACGTCGAGGACGCCGAGCGCTCGCTCACCAACCTCGTGGTCAACACCTCTGAAACCATCCAGACCGGCGCGCGCACCGCGCAGCAGGCGCTGCTCACGGTTTCGTCCGATGTCGGCGCCCAGCTGAGGCTGACATCGGCCGAGGTCGAAAACTCCCTCACCGCCGTCGGCACCGGTGCCGCGAACTCGATCCTCACCAGCGCCCGCGAGGCCCAGACCTCGCTGGTCTCGGCTTCCAGCGAAGCTGCGTCCCAGATCAAATTGCTGGCCGACGACGTCGAGCGCACGCTCTCGGCCGCCGGCAACGCCACCGCTGCGTCGGTGCTCTCCGGCGCCCGCGAGGCCCAGACCACGCTGGTTACGGCGTCCGCGGACGCGGCAAGCCAGGTCAAGTCGCTCGCCGCAGACGTCGAACGTGCCCTGTCGGCCGCCGGATCCGCCACGGCCGAAGCCGTCACGACCGGCGCCCGCGAAGCCCAGAGCACCTTGATCGCGGCCTCCACGGAGGCCACCAACCAGGTCAAGTCGCTGGCCGCCGACGTCCAGCGCTCACTGTCGATCGCCGGCACCGCCACCGCCGAATCGATTACCGCCGGCGCCCGCGAGGCGCAGAGCACGCTGGTCAACGCGTCCACGGATGCGGCGAACCAGGTCAAGTCGCTCGCCGCCGACGTCCAGCGCTCGCTGTCGATCGCCGGCACCGCCACCGCCGAATCGATTACTGCCGGTGCCCGCGACGCCCAGAACACCCTCATCAACGCGTCCGCTGATGCAGCCAGCCACGTCAAGTCGCTCGCTGCCGACGTCGAACGCTCGCTCTCGGCCGCCGGTACCGCCACAGCCGAGGCCATCACGTCGGGTGCACGCGAAGCCCAGAACACCCTCGTCACCGTTTCCACGGATGCAACCAGCCAGGTCAAGTCGCTCACGGCCGATGTCGAGCGTTCGCTGTCTGCCGCGGGTACGGCCACTGCCGAAGCCATCACGTCGGGTGCGCGCGAAGCCCAGAACACCCTCCTCACGGCATCGACTGACGTCGCGACCAAGGTCGCGTCGCTGGCCGCCGACATGCAACGTTCGCTCTCGATGGCAGGTAATGCCACCGCCGAGTCGATCACATCAGGCGCCCGTGAAGCGCAGAGCGCGCTTTCCACCGCGTCGACGGAAGCCGCCGACCACGTCAAGTCGCTGGCCATCGATGTCGAACGTACGCTGAGCGCGGTCGGCGCCGGCACCGCCGCCGCGATCCTCGGCACCGCGCGCGAAGCGCAGAGCTCGTTCGCCGCGACCTCGGCCGACGCCGCAAGCCAGATCAAGGCGATCGCCAGCGACATCGAGCGTTCGCTCGCTGCGGTCACCGCCGCCACCACCGACAACATCCAGACCACGGCGCAGACTGCGCAGAACGCGATCCAGGCCAGCGCGCAGAATGCACAGAGTGCGCTCGTCGCCGCCTCGAACGAAGTCAGCTCCAAGGTCAAGACGACCTCGGCCGATATCGAACGCTCGGTGCTGTCAGCCAGCAGCAATTTCGGCTCGACGATGACCGGCAAGACCGACGAAATCGTCACCTATGTCCAGCAGCAGACCGATCGTCTGGCGCAGATCGTGGACAGCCGCCGTGGCTCGCTGGTCGAAGCGCTCAGCGCCAAGACCACCCAGCTCACGACCGAGCTCGACCGCGTCACCGCCGACTCGCTGAAGTCGATCGAGACCAGGGGCCAGGCGTTCTCGCAATCGATGGCGACCCATGGCTCGGAAGTCGCCCGCACGATCACCTCCGCCGGCGATATGGCAACCGGCGCGGTGGCCAAGTCGCTGAAGGATCTCGAGCAGTCGTCGCGTTCGGCCATCGACCAGTCGCGTCAGGTTTCGATCGCGGCCGTCACCGAAATGCAGGAGACCAGCAAGATCCTGCGCACCGACACCGTCGCGCTGTTCGAGCGGCTGCGTGAAGGCAACATCCTGCTGCAGGAAGTGCTGACCGGCGCCCACGACAACCTCAACTCGCTGGAGCGCGCTTTGGTGACCCGCGTGGCCGACTTCGTGTCCGCCATGAACGACGTCACCTCGCGCAACGGCGTTGCGACCCAGACGCTGGAAGACCAGCTCACCACCTTCAACACCAAGACCTCGAAGGCGCTGGAGGATCTCGGCTCGCTGTCGAGCGAGTTCGAAACCCACGGCAAGGCGCTGGTCGATGCCGCCACGGCGGTCGAACAGGCCAACCGCACCACCACGACGTCTGTCGCCGAACGCAAATCGCAACTTGAATCGCTGGTGACCACCATCGATTTGCGCACCACCGACCTCGATCAGCGGCTGTCGCGCTTCACCGGCTTGCTGGATGAATCGCTTGCCGCCGCCGAGGAACGCGCCCGCGACATCGCCCGCGTGGTGGCGGAAACCGCCGGTGCCGGTTCTGCCGCGATCAGCCGGCAGTTCGAAGCGGTTCGTGTCGCAGCCGAAAACGAGCGGCACCAGACCATCGACGCCATGAACGAACTGTACCAGCAGAGCAACGCCGAAACGGACGCGATGTTCAAGCAGTCGACCGAGAAGTTCGGCGCCATGGTGGTGGCCATGAAGCAGATGGCATCCGAGATGCATCACGAGCTCGAGGCGACCCGCAACGAACTGCGCCGCGGCGTGCTCGAAATGCCGCAGGAGGCCGCCGACAACACCGCGCAGATGCGCAAGGTGATCGTCGACCAGATCGAGGCGCTGGCCGAACTCAACCGGATCGTCGCCCATCACGGCCGCGGCCTCGACGTCATGACGACGAGCCGCGCCAGCGTGCAACGCCAGGAAGAACCGGTGATGGCAGCAGCCGCTAGCGGCGGCCGCAACGACGTGCGCATGCGCGACACCGGCAGCGCATCGAACCTGCCGCCGCCGGATCTCGGCATGCCGGCGACGCGCCGCACCGAAGCCCCGCCGGTCAGCCCGGCGAGCAGTCAGGACGGTGGACGCGACGGATGGCTGTCCGACCTGCTCAGCCGCACCGACGCCGGTGGTCCGAGCGGACGCGAGGCTCCCCGCCCGCGCGCGCCGCAAGGCGGCCCGGCCAATCCGCTGGAATCGCTGTCGCTCGACATCGGCCGGCTGATGGATCGCAATCTCGCGGCCGAGATGTGGGATCGCTATCAGCGCGGCGAGAGCAAGGCCTTCACCAAGCGGCTCTACACGCCCGCCGGCCAGAAGGCGTTCGATGAGGTCGCCCGCAAGTACCGCGCCGACCGTGCCTTCAAGCAGACGGTCGACCGCTACATCGCCGAGTTCGAACGCTTGCTCGACGAAGTTGCGCGGGAGGATCGCGGTCCGCAGGCGCTGCGCGGCCACCTGACCTCGGAGACCGGCCTCGTCTACACCCTGCTCGCGCATGCGGCGGGACGGCTGGGGTAACGGACGAATAGCGAACTGCGAGTAGCGAATGGAAACGGAGGCCTCACGGCCTCCGTTTTGTTTTGCGTCATTGCGAGGAGCAAAGCGACGAAGCAATCCATTCTTCAACGCCGCGAGATGGATTGCTTCGCGGAGCCTGTCATCAGGCGCGTATTCGCGCGAGCCGGTGGCTCGCAATGACGGCTTTCGCGGCGATCTCTCGTCGCGACTCCCCGTTCCGTATTCGCGCCCTACTGCCGCTTCTGCCCGCTCGGTGCTGCCGCCGCGGCAGGCGGTCTGGGCGCGGCGGGCCTGGCCGGCGGCGGTGCTGCCGCGGGCTCTGCCGGCGCGGCGTTGTTGCCGCCGCCGAAAATCACCCGGCTCGGATTGCGGTCGAAATTGTTCACGGCACGGCTGATGTCGGCGAGCGTCCGGCGGCCATCGGAAATCAGCGCGCCCGTGCGCTTGTCGAGATCGTCAGCCAGTTCGCGGATCGACTTCACCATCAGGTTCAACTCGCCGCCGTTGGCACCGCCCGCGATGGTGTTGAGGCCGAGCATGAGATTGTCGGCCTTGAGCATGACGCCGTCGACCTTGAGCATGACGTTGTCGATCTTCTCGGAGTTGCGCGCGAGCGCTCCGGTAAAGGTCTCGAGGTTCCGCAGCGAGTTCTTCACTGACTCCTGGTTGTCGGCAACGATCCGGTTGACGTTTTGCAACGTGGCGCGGATCGACTCCGTGACGTCCTGCAACGCGGCCGGATCGGCGGTCAAAACCGGAACGCCGTCCTCGTCCAGCGGCACGGGAGGCGCGCCCTCCTCGCCGCCCTTGAGCGAGATCGCAGCCACGCCGGTCAGCCCCTGGAATTCGAGACCGACCAGGGTATCTTTGCGGATCGGGGCGTTGTTCTCGACCATCGCCAGTGCGACGACGCGACGCGGGTTGTCCAGCTTCACGCGGACAACTTCGCCTACCCGGATACCGTTAAAATTGACACTGCCGCCATTGCGCAAGCCGGTCGCCGGGCCTTCGAAAATCACCCGCAGCGGGCTGCGCGCCTTGGTGGTGTGCAGACTCTGGAACCAGAGCACAAAGCCGAACGCCGCCGCGATCACCGCCAGGGTGAAGGCACCGATCAGGACGTAATTCGCCCGCGTTTCCATAACTCGAATTACTCCGGTACTAGACGCTCGGTTCTGATCAGAACCAGGCGCCCGACTTTATCCTTTTGACGCGTTTTCTTCACGCGAACCGGTACCCGCTTCGCTCGAAAACGCTCTAGCCCATCACAGCGCGGGCGCGCTTGCCGTGAAAATATTGCTGCAGCCATGGATGCTGCGAGGCCTGCATGTCGGCAATTGATCCTGCTGCAATGATCTTACCGTTCCCTAAAACGGCGATACGGTCGCAAGCCGTGTAAAGGCTGTCGAGGTCGTGGGTTACCATGAAAACGGTCAGCCCCAAAGTACGCTGCAGGGTGCGGACCAGTTCGTCGAAATCGCCGGCGCCGATCGGGTCGAGGCCCGAGGTCGGCTCGTCCAGGAACACCAGTTCCGGATCGAGCGCGAGCGCGCGCGCCAGCGCCACGCGCTTGATCATGCCGCCGGAAAGCTCGGACGGAAACCTGTCCGCGACTTCGGGCTTGAGGCCCACCATGCCGAGCTTGGCCACCATGACCTCGTCGAGCAGGCGCTGCGAGAGGTTGAGATATTCGCGCACCGGGAACTGGATGTTCTGCCGCACGGTAAGCGAGGAAAACAGCGCGCCTTGCTGGAACAGCACGCCCCAGCGCCGTTCGACGCCGCGCCGCTCGGCCGTAGAGGCCTTGTCGAGATCGACGCCGAACACTTCGATGCGGCCGGCGACCTTGGGCACGAGGCCGATGATGGTGCGCGTCAGCACGGATTTGCCCGCGCCCGACGGGCCGACAAAGCCCAGGATCTCGCCGCGCTTCACGTCGAGATTGAGCCCGTCGAGAATCCGCGTCTTGCCGAACTGCACGGTGATGTCGCGGACCCGGATGATGGCGTCGGAAATCTCGCCCACCATGGTCACATTCCGATCGATGCGAAGAAGATGGCGAACACGCCATCCATGACGATGACCAGGAAAATTCCCTTCACCACCGACGACGTGGTGTGTTGTCCGAGCGATTCGGCGCTGCCCTGCACCGCAAGCCCCTCGACACAGGCCACGATGCCGATCACCGCGGCCATGACCGGCGCCTTGATGAGCCCGACGATGAAATGATTGATCGAGATGGCGTCGCGCAGCCGCAGCAGGAAGGCTTCCGGTTCGACGCCGCCATAGAGATACGCCACGAGGCCGCCGCCATAGAGCGCGGCCATCGCGCCGAGGAAAGCCAAAATCGGCAACGCCATTACCAGCGCCAGCATGCGCGGCAGGATCAGGACCTCGATCGGATCGAAACCCATGGTGCGCAGCGCGTCGATCTCCTCGCGCATTTTCATCGAGCCGAGTTCGGCGGTGTAGGCCGAGCCCGAACGGCCTGCCACCATGATCGCCACCAGCAGCACTCCGATCTCGCGCAGCACCAGCACGCCGAGCATGTCGACCACGAAAATATCGGCACCGAACTGACGGAAGTGGAAAATGCCCTGTTGCGCGATGATGCAACCGATCAGGAACGTGATCAGCACCACGATCGGCACCGCGCGCCAGCACACCTGCTCCAGATGATGCACGGTGGAGGTCAGGCGGAAACCGCGGGGACGAATCAGGACATGGCCGGCCGCTGCCAGCACCGCGCCGAGCATCTCGATCAATCCAACCAGGGTGCCGCCGACGCCGGCCACGCTGCGCCCGATCTGCTCCAGCATGCCCGTGATCGTCACCGAACGGGCCTGGACGACAGGCTCGGCTTTGACCCGGCGCACCTCGTCGACGAGACTTGAATAATTCGCCGACAGGCCGGCGATCTTGGCCTCGATGCCACCCTCGGTCAGGCTACGGCGCAGCCGTTCGATCAGCCAAGCGCCGAACGTATCGAGTTTCGACACCTGCGAGACGTCGATGAAGATGTTCGGGCGGCTGCCGCGAAGCTTCTCGGCGTCGGCCACCATTTTCTCGAGCACCGGGGCAAAGCGGGCCGTCCACGAACCGGCAGCGCACAGCGCAAGCCCGTTGCCCTGGGCTATCCGCTCCAGTGTCGGGTCTGCGCTCACGATGCCCGCCCCCTGGCCCGCCCGCTAATGATGCAAAAGGTATGGTCCGGCACGCCGCATTGCCTTGTAGAATCTGTCCCTAACCAGCCATAGTTGGTTGCGGCGAGCAAGCGCGCGGTTCAGAAATTGCCAGATTTTAAAATGACTTCCAGCCGATCCCAAGAATTTGCCCGACAGCTTGTTGCCCGCATTGAACGCTGGCCGATCGCCGGCTCGTTCACCATCAGCCGAGGAGCCAAGACGGAAGCGGTTACCGTCGTGGCCGAAGTCAGCCATGGCGGCCATACCGGGCGCGGCGAGTGCGTTCCCTATCCCCGCTATGGCGAAACGGCGGAAGCGACCCTGGCTGCCCTTCAGGCGATGCAGGAACCGCTGTCCAGGGGATTGGACCGAACGGCCCTGCAGGCTGCGATGCCAGCAGGCGCCGCCCGTAACGCGCTGGATTGCGCGCTGCTGGACCTCGAGGCCAAAAGCAGGGGCCAGCGGGTCTGGACCCTGCTCGGCCGGCCGGCGCCGCGAGCCTGCACCACCGCCTTCACGATTTCGCTGGGAACGCCGCAGGCGATGGCGGCAGCGACCGCCAAGGCCGCGCGCCGCCCGCTGCTCAAGATCAAGCTCGGCGGCGACGGCGACGAGAGGCGGATCGCTGCCGTCCGCAAGGCTGCCCCCGAATCCGAATTGATCGTGGACGCCAACGAGGCCTGGACCTCGGACAACCTCGAACGGAACCTGCACGCCTGCGCGGAACTCGGCGTGACGCTGGTCGAGCAACCGCTTGCCGCCGCCAATGACGCCGCGCTGGCGCGCATCAAGCGGCCGATCGTGGTGTGCGCCGACGAAAGCGTGCATGACCGCGCCTCGCTCAACGGCCTTCGCGAACGCTATGACGCCGTCAACATCAAGCTCGACAAGACAGGCGGATTGACAGAAGCGCTTGATATGGCGGATGCCGCGCACGCACTCGGCTTCGAAATCATGATCGGCTGCATGGTTGCCACCTCGCTCGCGATGGCCCCCGCAATGCTGCTGGCGCAGCACGCGCGCTTCGTCGACCTCGACGGCCCGCTATTGCTGGCGCACGACCGAGTCGATGGACTGCGCTACGAAGGCAGTCTGGTCTATCCACCGGAAGCCGCGCTCTGGGGCTGACGCGCGAGGCGGTGCCGCGCCAGCCACATCACGATCGCAGCCAGCAGCGCCATCGCCGCCATCACGTAATAGACCCGCTGCCCGTAGCCCGCATAGACCAATCCCGACACCACCGACGCCGTGCCGCTGACGATGCCGCCGCAGGCCGCAAGATAGCCCTGCCCGCGCGCCATCACATGGCCGGGCACGTGACGCACCAGCAGACCCATCATGCCGACCTGCGTCAGTCCATAGGTCAGGCCATGCGCGAGCTGCACCAGGGACAACACCACGACCGAGGGCTCCTGCGCGGTGATCAGCCAGCGCGCCACCGCGCTGAGCGCGCCGATCACCACCAGCAGCGCAGGTGCCAGCGTGAAACGCGGCGAGAGCGCGAACACCACGATCTCGGCGAGCACGCCCAGCACCCACAGGCCGGCGATGGTCAGCCCGTCCAGGCCGGACGCCTGCCAGGTGATGGAAGCAAAGGCGTAATAGGCGGCGTGGCTGCCCTGGATAAGGGCGGCCGCGACAATGATGGCGAGGAAACCGGGATCTCGCAGCAAGGCGCTCGCGCCAAGCACCGCGGTCGCTGGCGGTTTTGGCCGGTCCAGCGGCTGCAGCCCCAGGCTCGCGACCGCGCCGAGCGCCGCCATCGCCGCAATGACCCAGATCAGCTGGCTAGCCGCAATGAAGTCGACCAGCAGACCGCAGATCAACGCGCCCACCACGAAGGCCGCCGAGCCCCACAGCCTTAGCGGTCCGTAATTCAGGCCATAGCGCGCCACCCCACCCAGCGCGTAGGCGTCCGTCAGCGGCACCATCGGCGTCCACAGGCAGCAGGTCACGGCATAAGCGAGCAACACTGCGAGCGGCAGATATTGCGTGCCGATCACCGCAAAGCCGAGCGCGGTGGCGGTCGCGGTGACGATCAGGACCGCGCGCAGCGAATAGCGCCTCCCGGCGGCACCCGTCACGAACGGCAGCACGGTAAAGCGCGTCACCGCAGGAACCGCGGAAATGATTCCGATCCAGGAGGCATCGATGCCAACCGACTTCAGCCACAGCGTGAAAAACGGCAGATGGGTGCCCATCGTCCCGAACGTCGCGCCGTAGAACAGCGCCAGCCGCGCCGCGAATCGCTTCGATGCGCCTTGAGATGCGATGGGGATTTGTGATTCGCTTGGCATCAATTCAATTGCGATTCGCCCGATATCGTGTTGTTTCGTTATCGCAACGCGCGGTGATTTGCGCGAAGAGTTTAGCATGGCCGACGAAGCATTCGCCCTTTCGCCGATCTCAGCACGCGCCGCGCTGCCGGGCGAGGAAGACTATGCTGCAATCAGCGAAGCCTTCATGGAGACTTCGCGGGGCCGCTGGTTTCTCGGCGAGTACGCCAAGCGCAACCGCAACGCCGACACCAGCATGGTGCTCGATGCGGTGGCGCGGATCGAGCAAAGCCTTGCCGCGCAGAAGGAAGAGAGCCTCGCGATCCAGCGGGAGGCTGCGAACGCACAGCGCGAAGCTGCCAACGCACAGCGAGCGGCGGCGGACGCCGTCGCAGACAATAGCCTCGCCGAGGCCAAATTAGTTGAGGCCTTGATTGCGATTCGCGGGGCGTTGGAGGCGGCGCAGACCTCGGCGATGGGGGCGATCGACGGACTGGCGCTGGACGAGAAGCTGGCGCCGGTGCGCAAGGGCGCGCGGGTGATTCGGGAGATCGCCTGGCGCTTGCGGGAAATCGGCAATGACAGCCGAATCTGCGACCTGATCGATTCGCAGGTTCAGGTCATCGAGAAGGGCGCCGAGCAAATCTCCTCCGACGAGGCCAAGGCCGCATTGGAGGCCGCGTTCGCTTCGCTTGCCGGACGGATCGCAGAATTCAGCGATGAAGAGACGCCCGCCCCGGTTGCCGAGGCGGCGGTTGCCGAGAGGCCAGTTGCTGAGGCGCTAGTTGCTGAGGCGTATGTCGCCGCGCCCGCCCCGGTGGCGCAGGATGAGTCCCCGGCGGTCGCCGAGGTCATCGAGGAAGCACCCGCATCGGAAGCCCAGGCTGCAACCAGTTCCGTTTCGACCCTCGCCTTAGCTCCGGCCGCCGAAGCCGTCGTCGCTGAAGTTATGGTCGCCGAAGCTGTGGTCGCCGAAGCCGTGGTCTCCCAGGCCGAGGCCGCGCTGGAGGAAGTCGAAACCGCCGAGACGGCCGGGATTGAACTCACCGCCGAAGCTGCCGACGCTCATGACGAGGCGGTCCTCGACATGATCGCGATGGAGATGGGCGCGCCCGATCCCATCGACGACGATGAGTTCGTCGAACCGGAGATCGAACAAGCCCACGTCGCAATGCCGATGGTTGAGGAAACCCGGCTTGCTGACCCGATTGTTGAGGAGGCTCAGATTGTCGAGCCGCTTCCGGCCCCGCCCGAAATCGTCGCTGCATTGCCCGAGCCAATGATGTCCGCACCGGTCGCGCCACCGGTTCAACCACCGCCTCAGCCCGCCGCAGCCATGCCGGAACCGGCGCTGGAAGTCTCGCTCGGCTCGTCGATCATCGCAAGCGGCATCGTACGCAGACCTGTCGCGGCCAACGATCCGCTGGCCCCGATCCGGCGCATGAGCCAGGCCGAGAAGATCGCGTTCTTTTCGTAGGTCACATGTCCGGCAACGATGAGACACTGACCCTTTGGCGACCAGTCGGCCCGCGAGAGCTCGAACTGGTCCGGCAGACCGGCATGCGGGCCTTCCCTCCGCGGCTACCTGAACAGCCAATTTTCTACCCTGTCCTCACTGAGGAATACGCGGTGAAAATTGCGCGCGACTGGAACGTTCCAGCGAGCGGTTCCGGATTTGTGACGCGCTTCAAGGTGAGGCGAAGCTTCATCGATCGCTACGATATCAAGGACGCTGGTGGACAAGCTCACCTGGAATACGGGATTCCGGCCGAGGATCTGAACGACTTCAACGCCGCGATCGTCGGTACGATCGAGGTTGTTCGCAGCTTCCCCTGAAATCTGGTTCACGTTGCGTAACGGAACTAAGTGACCAAGGTCACGTACAGCACCCCCACCTCAATCTAGCCTGTCCGCCGGACATCTCGCCTTGAGATTGGATGGAGGACACCCATGCCAGGGTTCAAATCATTGGCGCTTTGCGCCGGTTTGCTGGGCAGCCTGCTGAGCTTGGCGCACACCAGCACCGCTTTTGCAGAGGCGGTGAACGCTGCCATCAGCGACGGCGTTCGATCGCTGCCGGCCGAGCAGCGGGTCGCCCTCGTGATCGGCAACGCGAACTACCAGATCGCGCCGCGGCTCGCCAATCCGAGCAACGATGCGCGATCGGTAGCGCAACTCCTCAACACGGCGGGCTTTGAAGTCACCGCGGCGACCGATCTGACGCGCAGCGACATGATCAAGGCGGTGGAGGATTTTGTTGACCGGGTTTCCAATCGCGGACCCAATGCCGTCGCCATGATCTATTATGCCGGGCACGGCGTGCAGCTTGAGGGCGAAAATTACCTGCTGCCGATCGACGCGAAAATTTCCAAGCTGTCGGATCTCGACAGCAATTCGCTGCGCCTGGTCGACCTGATGGGAACGCTGGAAACCATCACGAGCCGGACGCGGATCGTCGTGCTCGACGCCTGCCGCAACAATCCCTTTCCCGACGTCGACGATTCCGGGCGCGGCCTTGCGATGGTCGATGCGCCGGCCGGCTCGATCGTCGGATATTCGACGGCGCCGGGCATGGTAGCCCATGATGGCGATGGCAATCACAGCCCCTATACGTCCGCCTTCCTGAACATCGCGCGGCAGCCCAATCTGCCGATCGAGCAATTGTTCAAGCGCGTTCGTCTCGAAGTGAATAACGCCACCGGCGGCCGGCAGACGCCATGGGAAAGCTCGTCGCTGACCAACGACTTCTATTTCTTCGGCGACACGGCGGTTGCGGCAACCCGCGCGCCCGATCGCGGCCCGGTGGTTCAGATGGCGTCGAACCTGCCTTCGCGTTCGGTGCGTCAGGCCTATGATTACGTCCTGTCGGAAGGTTCGCCCGAACATTATGAGGAATTCATTCAGCTGTATCCGTCCGACCCGCTGTCCGATCGCGTCCGCGTGCTGCTCGGCAACTGGCGGCAGTCATATGCGTGGCACAAGGCGGTGCTCGCGAACACATCTGGCGGCTACAGGTCGTTCCGCGACCGCTTCCCCGATAGTCCGTATGCGCGCACAGCATTGAGGCTGCAAGCGCAGCCGAGACACGTTCCGCTGATGCAGTTCAACCGCCTGTCGAAGCATGCCGGCCACCATGGACATGGCTTTTCGCACGGCCATCGGGCGCCATCCCTGGCCTCATCGGCAAAGGGCATGAATGCATCCGCCTCGATGAACGGCCACAGGCCGGGCAAGTTCACGAACACTTCCTCAGGGATGAACGCCCACGCCCATGCCAATCACATGCAGGGCAAAAGCCGATTCCACGATCGCGGACCGCGCAGGATGGGCGGCGGCATGCACAGCCACAGCCACTCCAGCCATCGCTTCGCCGCGAACCATTCGCGTAGCTCGTTTGCTCACTCGCGGCATTCGTTCGGTGGTGGCCGCTCATTCGGTGGCGGCGGTTCGTTTGGCGGTGGCCGCTCGTTTGGCGGCGGCGGATTCAGGCGCTGATAGGGCAATGATGCAACAAGGCCCCGGTCGATGCCGGGGCCTTTTCGTATGAGTTTTTCCGCGGCGCCGATCAGTAGCGCGCGGCGACCACGGTCGGCATCGGGCTGAAGTGATAGTTCACGCCGATTTTGACGAGGTGCAGATCCTGGGTCAGCTTGCTGCCCTGGAAGGCCGCGCCGCCGGTACCGACAAGCACGCCCGGGATGTTGAAATTCACGGTGCCGGTGGCCGTGACCTGTTGCGCGAACATCTTGATGTAGTCGTATTCCGCCTTGATCGACCAGTTGTTGCCGAGCGCGTATTCACCACCGGCGCCAACCACCACGCCGGTATGCACGGCCTTCGCGGATACATTAGCCCCGATATTGCCCGGACCCGGGACGGCAACCGTGGCGAAACTGAAATTGTGCTTCTCCTGCGCGATCGCAAGGCCACCCTTGCCGTAGAACATCAGGCGATCGCCGACGACGAAGCCGGCACGCGCGGTTGCGAGCGCGAGCCAGTCGATCTTGCTGTCATAGTTGAGGGTCTGGGTGACACCAGGAGCGGCAAGCGCAATCGCCTGGCTTCCCTTGATGTCTGTCCCCAGGATCTCGCCTTCGACGCCGAACACGAAGCGCCCGGCCTGGGCATTGACGCCGACGGTGCCGCCGGCCAGCCAACCCGTCATGTCATACTGCGGCAGGTTGGTCATAGCGACGGCCTGCCCGAGGTCCGGCCATTGCTTGCGGCCGAAACCATAGCCCGCCTGCGCACCGATATAGGCGCCCGACCAGTTGGTGCCCGGCGCGGCAGGCACCGGCGCATAGGACGGGTCCTTTGCAACGCCGCCGAAGCGATGATTGACGCCGACCTTGACGACATGAATGGCTTCTTCGATCTGAGCATCGACCCTGAACGGAGTGGTGACGCCGCCGCCCTGTGTCGCGGTGCCCCTCAGCGTTGGCGTCGTCGTGTCCAGATGGATGTAGTTGTACTCGCCCTTGACCGACCAATTGCCGCCCAGCGCGTATTCGGCGCCGAAGCCGACCATCGGCGCATAACGAAGCTCGTTGCCGCTGGCCGCACCCGATCCGGTGGCGCCAAAACCAGTCGCGGAAGCATCGACCGAATGACGCTCGTGCGCCACGGTGATGCCACCCTTGGCAAAAACGAACCAGCGATCGGCCGCAAGGCCGGCCCGGCCTGCAATGGTGACGAGACCGTCGATCTTCGATCTGGCGGTTTGGGAACTGGTGATGCCAAGCGCCGCGCTGCCGACGCTGACAAACTGCGAACCACTGATGTCGGCCCATGAACCGTCGAGTTCGAGGCCGAACACGAAGCTTGAAATCTGCTTGTTGATGCCGACCTGACCGCCGGCGAGGAAACCGCGGGCGACGAAATCGGCGTTGCGCGCATCCCAATCCTTCATGCCGCCGCCGTAACCGGCGTGCACACCGAGATAGACGCCGGACCAGTCATAAGCCGCAGCCACGATCGGCGCGGCCTTCACCGGCATATCGGCCGCCAGGGCGGTTGCAAACGGGATCATCGCGCCGAGCGCCGTCGCCGAGATCCACAGACCGCACTTCCGGATATTCATTCCAAGCTCCACAACGTTCGTTCAGCTGTTCCTTAGCGGGAACAACGTACCTACATTTGGGGAACTCGCATGTACCTGCGGTGCAACACTACCACAGCAATGGGTTGGACTCCGGCCGGCCACCAGTTGGACTAAGGCGCAAGCGCTCGGGAATCACGGGATTAGGCAGTTCTCGCTGTCAGGTCGGGCTGAACCCTCGCGACCTGCGGCGTCCGGTCGCACCCGTCTACGCGACCAGCTTGGCGAACAGGTCGGCGTCAACATTGCCGCCGGAGAGAACGATGACGACGTTCTTGCCGCGCACATCGATCCGGCCGGCCAGCAACGCGGCGAGGCCGACGGCGCCGCCGGGTTCGACCACCAGCTTCAGTTCCCGGTAGGCATAGGCCACCGCCGCCCCGACTTCCGCGTCGGAGGCAACCACGCCCTGGGCCAGCAGCTTGCTGTTGATCGAGAACGTCATCACGCCGGGGATCGCGGCCATCAGCGCGTCGCAGATGGTGCGATCGGCCGCATGATGGGCTTCGCGATGGCCGGCGCGCAGCGAGAGACCGTGATCGTCATAGCCCTCGGGTTCGGCGACGATGAGCGTCGATTGCGGAAAGCGCGCCTTGATGGCCGTCGCAACGCCCGCAATCAGTCCGCCGCCGGAAGCCGGCGCCACCACGATATCGGGCGTCAGGCCGAGCGCGGCCATATCCTCTGATATCTCGCGGCCCGCAGTGCCCTGCCCGGCGATCACGAAAGGATCGTCATAGGGGCGCACCAGCGTGGCGCCGCGCTTGCGCGCGATATCTTGAGAGATCGCCTCGCGATCTTCCTTGTCGCGGTCATAGAGCACGACTTCGGCGCCATAGCCCTTGGTGCGCTCGCGCTTGGTCAGCGGCGAGTCCTTGGGCATCACGATGGTTGCCTGCATGTTGAGGATCTGCGCCGCCGCCGCCACGCCCTGGGCGTGGTTGCCGGACGAGAACGCGACCACACCGCCGCCGCGTTCGGCCTGCGGGATCGAGGCGAGCTTGTTGAAGGCGCCTCGGAACTTGAAAGAACCGGTCCGCTGCAGCATTTCCGGCTTGAGAAAGACCTTGGTTCCGACGCGCTCGTTGAGAACCGGGAACGACAACAGCGGCGTTCGCACCGCAAAGGGCGCAACCACCCGCGCCGCCGCATCGATATCTGCGGCACCAATCGGTGCCATCGAGGCTTGATCCGTCATGACGACTTTGTATCGCGTCCGTGGACAGGCCGGCAAGACGCAATCCGGTGAAGTCAGGCGGCGAAATGCGGGTCTTCCACAAACTCGACCACCTCGCCTTCGGGGCCTGGGGCACGGACATTGAGGGCATGGTCGACAAAAACCCGCGCCGAGGCCTGCCAGGTGTGGGCGGCGGCGAACTCCACACAGGCCTGCGGCGAGATCTGCAGCGCGTCGAGGCAGGCGGCGCGCAAATCGTCGCTGAGGACGCCGACCGGCGCCGCACCGATCACATCGCGGGGACCGGTGACAGGAAAAGCGGCAACCGGCACGCCGCTGGCAAGCGCTTCCAGCAGCACCAGGCCGAAGGTGTCGGTCTTGCTGGGGAACACGAAGATGTCGGCGGCCGCATAGATCTCCGCCAGTTCCTCGCCATGCCGGGCGCCCAGGAATACCGCGTCCGGATATTTCCGCTCCAGCGCCACACGGGCCGGGCCATCGCCGACAATAAGCTTGGTGCCGGGCAGATCGAGATCGAGGAACGCCTCGAGATTCTTTTCGACCGCGACGCGGCCGACACTGAGGAACACCGGCTGCGGCAGACAGAGGTCGGCGGTGCGCGGATGAAACAGCGACGTGTCGACGCCGCGCGACCACAGCACCACATTGCGAAATCCGCGCTGGCGCAATTCAGCTGCAAGCGCCGGCGTCGCCGCCATCACCGCCTGGGTCGGCCGGTGAAACCAGCGCAGCGCGCGCCAGACCCATTTTTCCGGGATCGGCGAGCGCGCCGAGACGTATTCCGGAAAGCGCGTGTGGAAGCTGGTGGTGAACGGCAGTCCGTGCTTGCGGCAATAGCGGCGAACCAGAAGGCCGATCGGGCCTTCGGTCGCGATGTGTATGCTGTCGGGCTTGGCCGCTTCGATCAACGCCGCGATCTTCGCCGGGTAAGGCAGCGCGAGCTGCAAATCCGGATAGCTCGGCATCGCAAAGGTGCGAAACGATTGCGGCGTCAGGAAGCTGACGTCGACGCCGAAGCCTTTGGCGGCTTCCGCCATCATGGTCAGCGTCCGTACCACCCCGTTGACCTGGGGATGCCACGCATCGGTCGCGACCAGGATATGTGTCATGCCGCGCGCGCCGCGACGCGGGGAACCGGCGCCAGCCGGCGCTGCGGATCGGCCCAGGTGATGATTTCGAACCGGCCGTCCTCGTGTTCGACCAGCGCGGTGCAGCTTTCGACCCAGTCGCCGCAGTTCATGTAGCGGATGCCGTGCTCGTCGCGGATGGTGGCGTAGTGGATATGGCCGCAGATCACGCCATCGGCGCCGTGACGCCGCGCTTCGCCGGCCAGGGTCTTTTCGAATGCGCCGATATAATTCACCGCGTTCTTGACCTTCAGCTTCGCCCATTGCGACAGCGACCAATAGGGCACGCCGAACATGCGCCGGAAGAAGTTGACCAGGCGATTCATCTGAATGGCGAAATCATAGGCCTTGTCGCCGAGATGGGCGAGCCAGCGCGCGTTCTGCACCACCAGATCGAAGATGTCGCCGTGGATGACGAGATAGCGCTTGCCGTCGGCGCCCTCATGAATGGTGTTTTCCACCACATCGATGCCGCCGAAATGGGTGCCGTAATAGTTGCGCAGGAACTCGTCGTGATTGCCGGGCACGTAAACGACCTTGGCGCCCTTGCGCGCCTTGCGCAGCATTTTCTGCACGAAGTCGTTATGCGATTGCGGCCAGTACCAGTTGGACTTCAGGGCCCAGCCGTCGACGATATCGCCGACCAGATAGATGGTGTCGGCGTCGTGGCTTTTGAGGAAGTCCAGCAACCGGTCGGCTTGCGAGCCGCGGGCTCCGAGATGGACGTCGGAGATAAACAAAGTGCGAAAGCGCCGCTCCGGGCTCTCTTCACTCGAGGAGTCACTACCCATGCCGTGCACCTAACAGATCCCTGTGACAGGGCGATGACAACCGACGCGACTGATAGCCCCACGCGAATCGATGACGCGCCCCTGCAAAAGCGGATAGCAGCGCGATGCGACAGTGAAACGACGGCAGGTCACGTGGATTTACGGAGTTCGCCCGCGCTGCGCACATCGGATCGCTAACTGGTTCGTCGTCCCGGCGAAGGCCGGGACCCATACGCCGCGGCGCTTGTTTTGAAAAACGATGTTCGACGACTTTCTTTCAATCGCTGACTTCGGTGGCTATGGGTCCCGGCCTTCGCCGGGACGACGTGGATACAGCTTCGCGATCTCGCGACGCATTGCGCCCGAGCTTTGCCAGAAACTCCTTGCCCTCCAAAAATGAGGGCGCAGGGAAGACCGGGTGCGCGCTGCACCCGCGGTCTCGTGTGCGGTTTGCACAAAACAAAGTGCACACGAGCATACAGGGCAGCGGAGAACACCCGGCCTTCCCTGCGCAATGGCT
>NZ_JAFCLY010000061.1:0-51680 GCF_018130185.1 Bradyrhizobium sp. AUGA SZCCT0182
CGCCAATGCCGTAATCAGGTCCGGACAGCCTTGGAAAGGCGCTAACGCCTCTTGACAGCTAACACGGTAGATCCCGGCTCAAGGCCGGGACGACAGATCAAGCCACGCCCGCGCGCAGCAAATCATGCAGATGCACGATGCCGACCGGCTTGCTGGCATCGGTCACGATCAATGCGGTGATCTTCGAGGAATTGAGGATCTCCAGCGCCTCGCCTGCGAGCAGGTCGCGGCCGATGGTCTTCGGATTCTTCGTCATCACCTCGTCGACGGTGGCGGTCATCAAATCGGGGCGCATGTGGCGGCGCAGATCGCCGTCGGTGACGATGCCGACAATGTGGCCGCGGGCATCAGTGATACCAACGCAGCCAAAGCCCTTCGACGACATCTCGACCAGCGCATCCGACATTTTGGTGCCGAGCGGCTTCAGCGGCACCGCGTCGCCTGAATGCATGAGGTCGCGGGTGTATTTCAACAGCGCGCCCAGCTTGCCGCCGGGATGCAGCACGCTGAAATCGACCGAGGTGAAGCCACGGCCTTCGAGCAGCGCGATCGCCAGCGCGTCGCCGAGCGCCAGCATCATCAGCGAGGAGGTGGTCGGCGCCAGATTATGCGGGCAGGCCTCGCGCGCCTTCGGCAAGGTCAGCGCGACGTCGGCGGCCTTGCTCAGCGTCGATTCCCGGTCCGCGGTCATCGCGATCAGGGGAATGCTGAACCGGGTGGCGTAGGTGATGAGATTCTTCATCTCCGGCTGCTCGCCGGACCATGACAGCGCCAGGATGACGTCGTCGGCGGTGATCATGCCGAGATCGCCGTGGCTGGCCTCCGCGGCATGGACGAAGAATGCCGGTGTGCCGGTGGAGGCAAAGGTCGCCGCGATCTTGCGGCCGATATGGCCCGACTTGCCGAGCCCGGTCACGATCAGCCGCCCCTTGGCGTTGCCGATGCGATCGACGGCCGCAGCGAACGGCGCGCGGAGGTCGGACTGCAGCGCCGCCGTGATGGCGGCGATGCCGCCGGCCTCAACATCGAGCGTGCGCAGGGCCGACTCGATGGCGGCGTTGGCATGATCGGTGCCGGATGATTTTGCCATCAGCGGTTTCGGCTTGGCCATGTCTCAAGTCCAGGGAGGAGGGGCAAAGCCCCGGACCCCTCCTTAGCATGGCCCAACCGGCGAAGCGACGCGGGCCGCCGGCTCTCAACGGGTCATTAACCATAATTGTTTTAACTCCATTAACGACGTTTTCCCCGCGCGCTCGGAGTGCGTCGAATAAGTATCTGACGTTGTTGGAGTATTTTGATCGTGATGGCAGGTCCAGTAAGGGGCCAAAGCAGGCGCGCGACAGCTTTCCGCGCGGTATTGCCATGCCTTGCGCTGATCGTCCTGACCGGCACCATTGCGCAGGCCCAGACCGTCACGCCCGACCTGTTCAGCCCGACCCGCAGCAGCCAGCTGATGCCGGTGGATTCGCCGCTGCGCCGGACCAATGCCGAGGCCAACGATAAAACCAGCGACGACGCCAACGACGCTCGGGTTCGCGACAAGGAGAAGCCCGCGCCGTCGCGCATCGGGGCGATCCCGCGCTATGGCCTGCCCGCCGCAAGCGGCGCTTCCAGCTCCGGTTACGACTCGCTCAACCGCAAGCTTCAGAAGCCGAAATATTATCCGGGACAGGTCCGGCCGAAGCCGCCGCCGGGACCGGGCAGCCGGCCGCCGCTGCTGTCGAACACGCCGCTGCGGCTTTCGATTCCGCCGTCGCAGACCGCGAACAAGGCCCCGATCCCGCCGGCGATGGCCGGCACGGTGGTGGGGCAACCCGCACGCAAGCGCCTGAAGGTCGATGACGATCCGTTCGGCGCGGTCGGCGATTACGCCGGCAGCTTCCTGATCAAATCGGCGGTCGAACTCTCGGGCGGCTATAACACCAACCCGCGCCGCACCGTCGATGAGAAGGGCTCGCCGTTCTATATGATCGCGCCGGAACTGCTCGTCATGTCCGACTGGGAACGCCACGCGGTGGTCGCGGATCTGCGCGGATCCTTCACCGGCTATGGCAACACCTTTCCGCCGCCGACCGACGGCACGATTTCGCCGGCGCCGGTCGTGATCGATCGGCCGGATTTCACCGGTCATGTCGACGGCCGTCTCGACGTCTCGCGCGACACGCGGCTGCTCGCGCAGGCGCGGCTGCGTCTCGCCACCGACAATCCGGGCAGCCCGAACATCCAGGCCGGCCTGCAAAGGTACCCGGTCTATGCGACGTTCGGCGGCACCTTCGGCTTCGACCAGAATTTCAACCGCCTGCAGGTTTCCGGCGGCGCCACCGTCGACCGCACCGCCTATACCTATTCCAAGCTCACCGACGGCACCTCGACCAGCAACGACGACCGCAACTTCAACCAGTTCGGCGGCGTCGGCCGCGTCAGCTACGATCTGATGCCGGGCTTGAAGCCGTTCGTGGAAGCGCAGGCCGACAGCCGCGTGCACGATCTGAGGCTGGACCGCAGCGGCTTCGCGCGCGATTCCACCGGCGGCTACGTCAAGGGCGGCACCAGCTTCGAATTCTCGCGGCTGCTGACCGGCGAAATCGCGGTCGGCTACGCCGCGCGCGATTATGTCGACAGCCGCCTCAACCGCCTCGAAGGCCTCTTGACCTCGGCTTCATTGACCTGGACGGCGACACCGCTGACCACGGCCAAATTCTATTCCGACACCACGATCACCGAGACCACGCTGCCCGGCGTATCCGGCGTGCTGACGCACATCTACACCGTTGAAGTCGATCATGATTTCCGCCGCTGGCTGACCGCGATCGGCAAGTTCACCTGGGGCACGCTCGACTACCAGGGCGACAACCGCAAGGACAAGATCTACACGGTGTCTGGTGACCTCATCTACAAGATGAACCGCAATCTCTGGGTCAAGGGCACGGTCCGCCGCGATTGGCTGGATTCAAACCTCCCCGGCAACAGCACCGCCGCCACCGTCGTCATGCTCGGCGTGCGCCTGCAGCACTGAACCTTCATCGCCTCGCTTGTGTGCTGAAGGTAAGGTGAGGGAATTGTGACACACCCCTAAACGGGTACGTGACGGGTATCACACCCACTATTGCTTGACCGCGGACCAAAGCGGCCCCAATCTGGCGCTCCTTACAGAAGGAGTTTCAATGGCCCAGGGCAAAACTGCCTCTCGCAGCATTTTATCACGTACTTTGGCTACGATTATTCTCGTTGGCATCTATTGTTTCAGCATCGTCGGTGTGACGGCGCTGATGGTTGGAGGATCGACAACGGCGGCGTACGCGCAGCGCGGTGGTCGTGGCGGCGGAGGCCGTGGTGGCGGCGGTCGCGGCGGCGGACGCGGCCGTGGCGTCGGTCGTGGTGTTGGCCGCGGCGGCGGTTATTACCGCGGTGGCGGACGCGGCTATGGTCGCGGCTACGGTTATGGCGGCGGCTACTACGCGCCTTCCTGCTACTGGGCTGGTCCCGTGCGGATCTGTCCGTAAGTCCAGCGTTCCGCAGGACTGATATCTACAAGAATGGTGCAGTGCGCTCCGGCGCCCTGCACCATTTTTGTTTTGCCGTTCAATTGCGACCGCCCCGCTTACCGCGGCAGCGTGGTCGATCCCATCAGATACTGGTCGATGGCGCGGGCGCAGAGGCGGCCCTCGCGGATCGCCCATACCACCAGCGACTGGCCACGGCGCATGTCGCCGGCGGAGAACACGTTCGGCACTGACGTCTGGTAGTCGGTCAGGTTGGCGCGGACGTTGCCGCGCTGGTCGAGATCGACGCCGAGCGTCTTCAGCATGCCGTCATGGACCGGATGCACAAAACCCATCGCCAGCAGCACCAGTTGCGCGTCGAGTTCGAATTCGGTGCCGGCGATCGGCTGGAATTTTTCGTTGACCTGCACGCAATGCAGCTTCTGCACCTTGCCGTCGTGGCCTGAGAATTTCTGCGTCAGCACCGCGAATTCGCGGCGGGCGCCTTCGGCCTGGCTCGACGAGGTCCGCATTTTCAACGGCCAGTTCGGCCAGGTCAGGCCCTTGTCTTCGTGCTCGGGCGGCGCCGGCATGATTTCGAGCTGGGTCACGGACTTCGCGCCCTGCCGGAACGACGTGCCGATACAGTCCGAACCGGTGTCGCCACCGCCGATCACGACCACATGCTTGCCGCCGGCGAGGATGTCCGCGGCCGCCCCGAGCGGCTCGGACGAGACGCGGCGATTTTGTTGCGGCAGGAAATCCATCGCGAAGTGGATGCCGTCGAGGTCGCGGCCCGGGATCGGCAGATCGCGGCCGGCTTCGGCGCCGCCGGTCAGGGCCACCGCGTCGTATTGCCGGTGCAACTCGCGCGGATCGATCGCGGTTTGACCATTTCCTTGCGAAGTGCCGCCGACATGGACACCGTAGTGGAAGGTGACGCCCTCGGCTTCCATCTGCGCCACGCGGCGGTCGATGACGTGCTTTTCCATCTTGAAATCGGGAATGCCGTAGCGGAGCAGGCCGCCGGCCTTGGCGAATTTCTCGTAGACATGGACGTCATGGCCGGCGCGCGCGAGCTGCTGCGCGGCGGCAAGGCCCGCAGGCCCCGAACCAACGATCGCGACCTTCTTGCCGGTCTTGCTGGGGGCGATTTCCGGCTTCAGCCAGCCATTGTCCCATGCGCGGTCGACGATCGCGCATTCGATGGTCTTGATGGTGACCGGGTTGTCGTCGATGTTGAGCGTGCAGGAGGCCTCGCACGGCGCCGGGCAGATGCGGCCGGTGAACTCCGGGAAATTGTTCGTGGAGTGCAGATTGCGCGAGGCTTCTTCCCAATTGTCCTGATAGACGAGGTCGTTGAAATCAGGGATCTGGTTGTTGACCGGGCAGCCCGGCGTACCCGGCTGAACCGAGCCGGTGCCGTGGCAATAGGGAATGCCGCAATTCATGCAGCGCGCGGCCTGGTCGCGGGCGTCTTTCTCGCTCAGCGGAATGACGAATTCGCGATAGTGCTGCAAGCGGTCGGCGACGGGCGCATATTTGCGGTCGTGCCGGTCGATTTCCAGAAAACCTGTGATCTTGCCCATTAAACCCAACGTTCCTGCAACTTAAGCTTCGTCGTCTTCATCGTGCTCGTCATCCCCAGGGTGCGCGCTCTTGCGCGCCTCGAAGGATGAATTGTCGTCCCAGCCGTCCTTCGAGGCCCGAGCTTTGCTCGGGCACCTCGGGACGACGGCGTCGCCCAGTCTACGCCCCGATCGCGATTTTCGGCTCGGCGTCGGCGTTAGCCTTCAATTCCTTCAGCGCGCGGCGGTATTCCACCGGCATCACCTTACGGAATTTCGGCAGCCAGGTCTTCCAGTCGGCGAGGATCTCTTCGGCCCGCTTCGAGCCGGTCAGCTTGGCGTGGCGCGTGATCAGGACGTGCAGCCGCTCGACGTCGGAGTCGAGCAGGTTCTGGAACACGTCGACCCTGCCATGCGCTTCGAGATCGCCGGTGTGGTGATAGGTGTTCTGGTTGATCATTTCTTCCGAGAGCACCGGTTCAAGCTCGACCATCGCCATGTTGCACAGCTTGGCGAAGTCGCCGGCCTCGTCCAGCACATAGGCGATGCCGCCGGACATGCCGGCCGCGAAGTTGCGCCCGGTCTTGCCCAGCACCACGACGATGCCGCCGGTCATGTATTCGCAGCAATGGTCGCCGGCGCCTTCGACGACCGCGACCGCGCCGGAGTTGCGCACCGCGAAGCGCTCGCCTGCGATGCCGCGGAAATAGCATTCACCCTCGATCGCGCCATACATCACGGTGTTGCCGACGATGATGGACTCTTCCGGCACGATGCCGGAATTGCGCGGCGGCTTGACGATGATGCGACCGCCCGACAGGCCCTTGCCGACATAGTCGTTGCCTTCGCCTTCGAGCTCGAAGGTGACGCCGCGCGTCAGCCAGGCGCCGAACGCCTGGCCCGCGGTGCCCTTGAGGCTGACCTGGATAGTGTCGAGCGGCAGGCCGGCATGACCGTAGATCTTGGCCAGCGTGCCCGACAGCATCGCACCGGCCGAGCGGTCGGTGTTGTTGATCTCCTCGTCGATCTTCACCGGCGCGCCGCGGTCGATCGCGGCCTGCGCCTTTTCGATCAGGCGCCGGTCGAGAACGGCTTCCAGATGATGGTCCTGCCTCTCGGCGTGATAGATCTTCTGGCCGGGCTGTTCCTTCTGGCGCACGAACAGTTTTGAGAAGTCGAGGCCCTTGGCCTTCCAGTGCGCCACCAGCGTCGACTGGTCGAGCATCTGGGTCTGGCCGACCATCTCGTTGAAGGTGCGGTAGCCGAGGTGGGCCATGATCTCGCGGACTTCCTCGGCGACGAAGAAGAAGTAGTTGATGACGTGCTCGGGCTGGCCGGTGAAGCGCTTGCGCAGCACCGGATCCTGCGTCGCGACGCCGACCGGGCAGGTGTTGAGATGACACTTGCGCATCATGATGCAACCGGCCGCGATCAAGGGCGCGGTGGCAAAGCCGAATTCGTCGGCACCGAGCAGCGCGCCGATCACGACGTCACGTCCGGTGCGGAAGCCGCCGTCGACCTGGACCACGATGCGGCTGCGCAGCCGCTCGCGCACCAGCGTCTGGTGGGTTTCGGCAAGGCCGATTTCCCACGGAGAGCCTGCGTGCTTGATCGAGGTCAGCGGCGATGCGCCGGTGCCGCCCTCAAAACCTGCGATCGTCACATGGTCGGCGCGTGCCTTGGCGACGCCCGCGGCCACGGTGCCGACGCCGATTTCGGAGACCAGCTTGACCGAGACCTGACCGTCCGGATTGACGTTCTTGAGGTCGTAGATCAGCTGCGCCAGATCCTCGATCGAATAGATGTCGTGGTGCGGCGGCGGCGAGATCAGGCCGACGCCCGGCGTCGAATGCCGGACGCGCGCGATCACGGCGTCGACCTTGTGGCCGGGCAACTGGCCGCCTTCGCCGGGCTTGGCGCCCTGCGCCATCTTGATCTGCATCATGTCGGAGTTGACGAGGTACTCCGTCGTCACGCCGAACCGGCCGGAGGCGACCTGCTTGATCGCAGAACGCATCGAATCGCCGTTCGGCATCGGCTTGAAGCGATCGGCCTCTTCGCCGCCTTCGCCGGTGTTGGACTTGCCGCCGATCCGGTTCATCGCGATCGCCAATGTCGTGTGCGCCTCGCGCGAGATCGAGCCGAAGCTCATCGCGCCGGTGGCGAAGCGCTTGACGATGTCCTTGGCGGGCTCGACCTGGTCGAGCTTGATCGGCTTGCGCTTCTCGTCCTCGGCGGACTTGATCCGGAACAGGCCGCGCAGCGTCAATAGCCGCTCGGATTGCTCGTTGAGGATTTTGGCGAACGCCTTGTAGCGCTCCAGTGAATTGCCGCGCGCGGCATGCTGCAGCATCGAGACCGATTCAGCGGTCCAGGCGTGGTCCTCGCCGCGGGTGCGGTAGGCATATTCGCCGCCGACATCGAGCGCGGTCTTGTAGACCTGCGCGTCGCCGAACGCATCGCTGTGACGGCGGCAGGTCTCCTCGGCGATTTCGGCAAGACCCACGCCTTCGACCCGGGTGTGGGTGCCGGCGAAATACTTGGCGATAAATTCTGCCTTCAGGCCGACGGCGTCGAAAATCTGCGCGCCGCAATAGGACTGGTAGGTCGAGATGCCCATCTTGGACATCACCTTGAGCAGGCCCTTGCCGATCGACTTGATGTAGCGCTTGACGATCTCGTAATCGTCGAGCGAGCCGGGCAGGCGGTCCTTCATCGCGATGATGGTCTCGAACGCCAGATACGGGTTGATCGCTTCGGCGCCGTAGCCGGCGAGGCACGCAAAGTGATGCACTTCGCGCGGTTCACCGGATTCGACCACGAGGCCGACCGAGGTGCGCAGGCCGGTGCGGATCAGATGATGATGCACGGCGGCGCAGGCCAGCAGCGAGGGGATTGGAATCCGGTCCGAGCCCGCCATGCGGTCGGACAGGATGATGATGTTGACGCCTTCGCGCACCGCGCCTTCGGCGCGCGCGCAGAGTTCGTCGAGCACCTGTTCGAGGCCCGCCGCGCCGAAGCCGGCATGGAACGTCGTGTCGAGCGTGCGCGACTTGAAATGGCTGTCGGCAACGCTGGAAATCGAGCGGATCTTTTCCAGATCCGCGTCGGTCAGGATCGGCTGGCGCACTTCGAGACGCTTGGTCGAAGCGAGGCCCTGCAGGTCGAACAGGTTCGGCCGCGGCCCGATGATCGAGACCAGGCTCATCACCAGTTCTTCGCGGATCGGATCGATCGGCGGGTTGGTGACTTGCGCGAAGTTCTGCTTGAAGTAGGTGAACAGCGGCTTCGGCCGGTCCGACAGCGCCGAGATCGGCGTGTCGTTGCCCATCGAGCCCGCGGCCTCTTCGCCGGTCGAAGCCATCGGCGTCATCAGGATGGTGACGTCTTCCTGCGAATAGCCGAACGCCTGCTGCCGGTCGAGCAGCGGCAGGTTGGAGCGCATGCCCTTGCTCGAGGCGTCGGGCAATTCCTCGAGCTGGATCTGGGTGCGATGCAGCCAGTCGCTGTAGGGATGGCTCTTGGCCAGATCAGCCTTGATCTCGTCGTCGGGAATGAGGCGGCCCTGTTCGAGGTCGACCAGCAGCATCTTGCCGGGCTGCAGCCGCCACTTGGTGATGATCTGGTCCTCGGGGATCTTGAGCACGCCCATTTCGGACGCCATCACGATGCGATCGTCCTTGGTAACAAGATAGCGCGCCGGCCGCAGGCCGTTGCGGTCCAGCGTTGCGCCGATCTGGCGGCCGTCGGTGAAGGCGATCGCGGCCGGGCCGTCCCACGGCTCCATCATCGCGGCGTGATATTCGTAGAAGGCGCGGCGCGTCTCATCCATCAGGGGATTGCCGGCCCACGCTTCCGGAATCATCATCATCACGGCGTGCGGCAGCGAGTAGCCGCCCTGCACCAGGAATTCGAGCGCGTTGTCGAAACAGGCGGTGTCGGACTGGCCCTCATAAGAAATCGGCCACAGCCTGGAGATGTCCTTGCCGTACAGTTCCGAGTGCACCGAGGCCTGCCGCGCCGCCATCCAGTTGACGTTGCCGCGCAGCGTGTTGATTTCGCCGTTATGGGCGATCATCCGGTAGGGATGCGCCAGCGACCAGGCCGGGAAGGTGTTGGTCGAGAAGCGCTGATGCACCAGCGCCAGCGCGCTCTCGAAATCCGGCTCGTGCAGATCGGGATAATACTTGCCGAGCTGGTCGGCGAGGAACATGCCCTTGTAGATCACGGTCCGGCACGACATCGAGACCGGGTAATAGCCGGCAAGGCCGCGATCGCGGCGCTGATAGATCGCCTGCGAGATCGACTTGCGCAGGATATAGAGCCGGCGCTCGAAATCATCCTCGGTCTTGGTCGCGCCGTTGCGGCCGATGAACACCTGCATGCAGGATGGCTCGGTCGGCTTGACGGTTTCGCCGAGCGAGGAATTGTCGGTCGGCACGTCGCGCCAGCCGAGCAGCTTCAGGCCTTCGTCCTTGATCTGGTCGGCGATGATGCTCTGGATGACTTTGCGCCACGCGGTCTCCTTCGGCAGGAACAGCGCACCGATGGCGTACTCGCCGGGCTTCGGCAGCTTGAAGCCGATCTCGGCCGCTTTGCGCGTGAAGAACGCGTGCGGGATCTGCACCAGGATGCCGGCGCCGTCGCCGGCGCGCGGGTCGGCGCCGACAGCGCCGCGATGTTCGAGGTTGCAGAGAATGTTGATCGCGTCGTCGACGATCTGATGCGACTTCCGGCCCTTGATGTTGGCGATGAAGCCGACGCCGCAGGAATCTTTTTCGAGGCTCGGATCGTAGAGCCCTTCAGCCGGCGGACGCCAACTCCACTCGCGCTGAGGCTCGGTATGATACGCGTCGTCCGGTTTCGAGATAGCGGTCGCCGACAGCGTTTCTGTCACGATGTTTTCGCGCTCGAATTCCGACCCGCTCATCTTAGTCCTCTCAATCAGGTCAAGGGCCTTAACTGTCACCGGCGCACCTTGGGCGCTTGCGGCACCCACCGGGCCACCGCTCGTCCGCCGCGAGCCGAAATTTCCTAAATTCAGGCTTGGGCGTTCAACGTCCCTGAGGAACGGCCTTGCCTGTACTTGCCTGGAGCTCGAAGCCGCCAGCTTTCGTTGCAATCCCCGTGCCGGGAATGCCCACAATTGAGACAGTGATGCTGTCCTAACTCCCGACCATGCCAAATTTTTCTCTATCACACAAGCGCGTGAAAGTCCCTGCCTGCATGACTGATCCGTGCCTGTAGCCGTCGAAACACACTGTCCCGGCTTGCCGAAACATACTGCCCCGGATTTGGGGCAAACGCGCCGCGATCCGGCCCAAGGACCGCCGAATTTCACAATGAAGTTCGGTTCCGGGACGGCCGGGCAAGAGAGCGAACACGCTCCAGGCAGGGGCTAACAGGAGCAATGGATGATGAAGTTCTTCACAGGATGGGTTTTTGCGGCGGGGACGGTTCTCGCCACAACGGCCGCCCAGGCGCAGGTACCGGCGCCTTACGAGGCCGGACGCTCGCCCTATTATTCGGTATCCGACATTGGCGACCCCTATTATGCGCCGCCCCGTTATGCGCCGCCGCCGGCCTATCCCGGGCCGCGCTACGGCTACGGGCAGGGGCCGATGCTGCTGCCGCCGACCGAGGTCTACACGGTGGTGCGCGAGAGCGGATTTTCGCCGCTCGGCATCCCGCAGCAACGCGGCTTCGTTTACACGATTTCGGTGATCGACCGCGGCGGCGACGACGGCCGCCTGATCATCGACGCCCGCACCGGCCGGATCATCCGCTTCATACCGGCGCACCGGATGGGCGATAATTTCAACGACGATCTGACCATGAATTACGGCCCGCCCGGATCGCTGCCGCCGACCCATGCCAGGGGCGCGCCGCGGCCGCCGAAGCCGGCGCCGCAGGTCGCGAGCCACACTGTGCCGGTGCCGAAGCCGAGCCCGCTCGCCGCCGCCAAGCAGGCTACCGCCGAACCGGCAGCCAAAGCCGTGGCGGCCAGGCCGGCCGCCGCCGAGCCTGCGGCCAAACCCGCAGCCGCGGCGGAACCGGTGCAGCAATCGGCGGCAGCTCAGCCTAAATCGGCCGAAGCGCAAACAACGCCGGCCGCGGCCATGACGACAGGTGTGGTCCAGGCCAAGCCGGTACCGCAGATCGCTCCGACCCAGGAGATGCCCAACGTGCAGGGGCTGGAGTAAAGAAGCTGTCATTCCGGGGCGAGGCGAAGCCTCGAGCCCGGAATCCATAACCACGATCGGGAGTATGGATTCCGGGCCTGCGCCAAGAGGCGCATCCCGGAATGACCAAGGAGTCGGGGGAGCAACAACAGCCCCGGCACCTATTCCTTATGACCCGCCGCCGCGAGGATCAGGTCGGCGATCTCCTTCGGATGCGACACCAGCGACAGGTGACCCGCGTCCAGTTCGACCGTGGTCGCGTTCATGCGCTTGGCCAGAAACCGCTCGAGGTCGGGATTGATGGTCTGGTCCTGCTTGGAGACCGCATACCATGACGGCTTGGAGTGCCAGGCGGCCACGGTGGTGCGTCCCGCAAACAGGGAAACGGCGGTCGGCTCCTGCACCGCGTAGAGCACCTCGGCCTTTTTCGGCGCCACGCCGTTGGCGAAATATTTCAGGAACGAATCCTCCGACAATTTGGTGAAGCCGTCATGTTCCCGGATCCCGGCGCGCACCGGCCCGGCCGGGAATTTTCCGGAGAGCGCGACAAAATCCTCGCCCGCATCGGGGCCGCGCGCGGCGACATAGACCAGCGCCGATACTTTCGGATCCGTTCCGGTCTCGCTGATCACGGTGCCGCCCCAGGAATGCGCGACCAGCACGGTCGGTCCGTCCTGCAGCGCCAGCGCGCGGCGGGTCGCGGCGACGGAATCGGCAAGCGACGTCAGCGGATTCTGTACGGCGGTGACCTTCAGCCCCGCGGCCTGCAGATAGGGGATGACTTCCGACCAGCTCGAGCCGTCCGCCCACGCCCCGTGCACCAGCACGACATTGCGCGCCACCGGCGCCGCCGCCTCGGCCTGCGCCGGGAGTGTGCCAAGCGATCCCGCAAATGCCGTGACCGCGAGCGCCGTTACCAGTTGAACCATCTTCATCGAACCTGCTCCGTGATTTTTTCAGCGTGATGCGCTGCCCATGATTGGAGTTTCGATGCGCGGGGCGTGACGTTACGGTGCTCACGGCAGTGTGAAATCACGAACATCGCGCACAAAAAACGCCCCGGTTTCCCGGGGCGTTCTCGCGTTCAGCCAATATCTGCTGAAAGCCTGATCGCGCTCATAGCGTTTTCGAGCGAAGTGGACACCGGTTCGCGTGAAGAAAACGCGTCAAAACGAGAATCTAGAGCTTCGGTTCTGATCCGATCAGAACCGAAAATGCTCTAGGCCGCGACCGCCGAGCTGTCGACGACCCGCGGGGTCTGGGAGCCGTTGCTGATCGGAATGCTGCGCGGCTTCTTGGCCTCGGGAATCTCGCGGACGAGATCGACGTGGAGCAGACCGTGCTCGAGCGAGGCGTTCTTGACCTGCACGAAATCGGCAAGCTGGAAGGCACGCTCGAAGGCGCGCGCCGCGATGCCGCGGTATAGCACTTCGGATTTGTCCTGGCCGTTCTCGTTGGCGGATTTCTCGCCCTTGATCGTCAGCGTGTTTTCCTTGGCGACGATCGAAAGCTCGCCTTGCGAGAAGCCGGAGACCGCAACGCTGATGCGGTAGGCGTTCTCACCGGTGCGCTCGATGTTGTAGGGGGGATAACCGGGGCTGCCGTCTGACGCTGCCTGGTCGAGCAGGGAGAAGAAGCGGTCGAAGCCGACGGTGGAACGATAAAACGGGGCGAGATCGTAGGTACGCATAGGGTAGTCCTCCATTGAGCGACTGTTGCAGTTAACCCGCCCGCCATCGGGCCGGGCTTTCGTCCATGTGCAGCCTCAGATTTCGACTCCGAAACACAGGGGTATTCGATTCCGAAACACTGGTAGCGGCCTGCACAGAAGTGATATGGGAGGGGCTGAACATCGTTCAAGAGGGGCCAAACCAGGTCCCTTTTTTGATACCCGCCTTGATTTCCAGCCCGTTTCACCTAGCCGGTTCCCTGTCCATGACGCTCGTCTCGATCCCTGCCAATCCGGTTCCGGAGGATGTCGTCAGCGGCACCATCAAGACGCCTGACGGCGCCGAACTGCGCTTTGCGCGCTGGGCACCGCCGGCGGGCCGCAAGGGTACCGTCTGCGTCTTCACCGGCCGCAGCGAGCAGATCGAGAAATATTTCGAGACGGTGCGCGACCTGCGCGATCGCGGCTTTGCCGTGGCGATGATCGACTGGCGCGGCCAGGGTCATTCCTCGCGGCGCTTGCGCGATCCACGCAAGGGTTATGTCCGCGATTTCTCCGATTTCGAAATCGACGTCGAAACCTTCGTGCAGCAGGTGGTGCTGCCCGATTGCCCGCCGCCCTATTTCGCGCTGGCGCATTCGATGGGCGGTGCCGTGATGCTGCGCGTCGCGCATGCGGGAAAACGCTGGTTCGACCGCATGGTGCTGTCGGCGCCGATGATCGATCTGCCGGGAAGCCGGACCTCATTTGCGGCGCGCACAATGCTGCGGGTGCTGCGGCTCGCAGGTCAGGGCGGCCGTTACGTGCCTGGAGGCAGCGACGCGCTGACCGGCACCGAATCCTTCATCAACAATCCCTTCACCAGCGATCCCGTGCGCTTTGCCCGCAACGCCGCGATCCTGGAAGAAGACCCGACGCTGGGCATCGGCTCGCCGACGGTGGCCTGGGCCGACACGGCGTTTCGCGCGATGCACGGTTTTCGCGCGTCGAACTACCCTTCCGAAATCCGCCAGCCGATCCTGATGCTGGCCGCCAGCAGCGACACCATCGTCTCGACC
Organism: Bradyrhizobium sp. AUGA SZCCT0182; assembly: GCF_018130185.1. NCBI lineage: Bacteria > Pseudomonadati > Pseudomonadota > Alphaproteobacteria > Hyphomicrobiales > Nitrobacteraceae > Bradyrhizobium > Bradyrhizobium sp. AUGA SZCCT0182. Next base: position 13,960 of record NZ_JAFCLY010000061.1, read on the forward strand.
GCGGCAATCGAGGAATTCGCCTATCATTTGCGCGCCGGCTCGCATTTGGTAATCGCCGGGTCCAAGCACGAGATCCTGCAGGAGCAGGACCGCTACCGCTCGCAATTCTGGGCCGCGTTCGACGCCTTCGTACCGGGCACGCCGCTGTTCAAGTGATCAAATCCGAATAGATGCGAGTTTGAAAGGTTCTCGATAGCGATGGCATCGAGGATGACCAAATCGGCTCGGTCGAAAGTGCGGTCCCAACTACCAGGTGTGGTAGGCTCAAGTCCCGATTACGTCTCCGTTAAGTCGCGCCGGAGGGATGTGATCGCGTTGGCGATAGGGGAGGCAGTTTCATGCGTCTGTTGATTCTGGGCGGGAGCCAGTTTCTTGGGCGCGCGATTGCGGCTCATGCTTGCGCTGCCGGACATGACGTGACGTGCGCCGCACGGGGGCTTGCGGGTCCGATTGCGCCCGGCGCGAAATTTGTTGCCGTCGACCGCGACGTTTCAAATGGTCTTGAGCCGCTTGCGCGCCAGGAGTTCGATGCTGTCGTGGATGTATCACGTCATCCGGGCCAGGTGCGCCGCGCGGTCGCCGCACTCAAGCAGCAGACCGGGCACTGGACCTTCGTCTCGACAGTAAGCGTTTATGCGGACAATCGCACTCCCGGGCAGCGGGCGGACACCGCCTCACTGCGGGCACCCACCGCCCCGGAGGTCGAGTATAGTAGTGAAGAAATCTATGGTGCTGCGAAAGTCGCATGCGAGCAGGCCGTAGGCGAAAGCGCCTTCATTTGTCGGGCGGGTCTTATTGTCGGGCCGGAGGATCCGACGGGTCGTTTCACTTATTGGCCAGCGCGGCTTGCCCGCGGAGGCGAAGTGCTTGCGCCCGGGACACCGGAGGACACCGTTCAGTTCATCGACGTGCGCGACCTTGCCCAATGGATCGTTCATGCCGCGGAAGCCCGCCTGATTGGTATCTATGACGGAATTGGGCCAACGCGCACCCGCGGCGAACTGCTGGCTGAGTGCGCGGCGGCACTGGGTTCATCCTGTACGTTTACGTGGGTAAATCGTGCCTTCCTGGAGCAGCACGACGTCAGACGTTGGGCGGGTCCTCGATCACTCCCTTTGTGGCTCCCTTTGCCGGACTTTGCCGGCTTTGCTACGCGCGACACGACGCCGGCGCGTCATGCCGGCCTCACCTTGCGGCCTCTTGCAGAGACCGCGCGTGACACGCTTGGCTGGCTGTGCACCACCAACGGCACAGTCGTCGGCTTAACCGTCGATGAAGAAAGGGAAGTGCTTGCCGCATGGCATGCGAGGGGCCAGCATCCTGGCAACTGACGACGACGTGATCAATTCTATGACTGCACGGCCTGGCCGGCTGGCGCCGGCAGCCGGTCGGTGATGCGCTTGGGTAGCTTCCGCTCGACGAACAACGTGCGGACGTCGGCGACGCTGAGGTAGCGCGCCTCGCCGTCACCCTTGCCGAGAATGTCGAGCAGGACCGGCCATTCGCCCTTCATCATGATCGGATAGGTCCAGCGCGCCTTATCGCCGTCGCGCTTCAGATTGTCCGCCATGAAGGTCTCGATCTGCTTGGCGTTCAGCCCGGGCTCGGTGCCGCCATCGGGATTACGGTATTCCTGGCCGAAGCTCGCGAAGCGTTCGATCTGCTCCAGATTGACCTGTCCATCCACTTCGAGGATGCGAGAGCCGGCGCCATGCTTGTCGAGCGGGCCGTTGCGCAATTCATCGAGAATTGCGCCTGATGTCACGCTCCTCAAGGGGTGGCCGTTTGCGATCATCGCAATTCCGTAGGTGAGCACCTTCGCCCGGATCAAACCCATTCCCGTTTTGCCGCTCGCCAGCCCGATGTCTTCGGTCAGCGTGCCGAGCGGCACGATGTGGCCGTCGACATAGCCGTTCGCGACCAGCGCGCGCAGGAACGGGCAGGGATTATTCGGAGAGACGGCGATCTGCGTGGCCGGTGCTTGGTCTGGCATGGATCCAATCCTGAAAAGGCAGCGAATATGAAAAAGACAATCGGCCTTGGTCTGAAAGGGGGATGGATTCGAAAAGCGAATCCGCCGGTCGTGTACTACTTCAGGCTGCAAACGATTTTCGCCGGATTCGAAGCCGTGTCAACCAGAGGCCGAAGACGTGGCCGGCCGGGATGACAATTTGGCGCAAAGGTACGCGGCCTCTTCAGGAATCGGCGGCAAGCTTCGGCGCGGACTCGACGAGCGTCAATCTGGTGGAGGGAACGCCGGCCTTCAGCAGGCCGTCACGGTAATGGGCGATGTCGTCAGGCCGTTTCCAATGGAAATTGCTCAAATGGCGTTCGACGGTAAAGGTCGGATAATTGTGCAGCAGGACCTCGGTGGCGTTGGCTGCTTCCTCGGCGCGCCCGAGCTGGGCGAGCGAGGCCGCCCGGATCGCGAGCGCCTGAAGATGATTGGGATTGAGATACAGCTGTTCGCGCGCCCAGGACAGCGAGGCGTCATATTGCCCGATAAGGTAATGGCTGAACGCATTCACGCCCGCCCATTGATATCGGGGGTCGGAATTGCCGCGCTGCGCCGCCATTGAGATCAGTTCGATGGCCTTCCGATGTTCGCCCGCGTAAAAATAACAAAAGCCAAGAACGCCGCGGGCGCCCATGTCGTAGGGGTTCAGCCCGACCGCCCGGTTCGCGGCATCCATGGAGACCTCGTGATGTCCTTCCAGGGCGTGCAGATAAGCGACAATCTGGAAGGCAAAGGACGAGCGCGGATCAAGCCTGACGCTGCTCTCGGCGAGATCCATCGCCGTGGTCCACAATTCGCGCGTGCTCTTGATCCATCCGAACTGGATGCTCTGCATCATGATGGTGGCGAGATAGGCGCGGGCGATCGACAGCGTCGGATCGAGCGCGATCGCCTCCCTGAACAGGCCGATCGAGGTTTCGAAATCGGCCTTGGTCTGCAGGTAATAATAGGAAAGCCCTTTGAGGAAGCGGTCCCATGCGGTCAGGTCGTTCGACGACGGCCGGGGAGGGGCGGAAGCCTCGGCCCGGTAGATCTCGGCCGCGATCGCCGCCGACAGGCTGGTGGTGATCTCGTCCTGCATCGCGAACAGGTCGCCCATGTCACGGTCGTAGCGGCCGGTCCATAATTGCTCGCCGTTCTCGGGCGCGATCAGCTCGGCGGTGACGCGGATCTTGCTGGCGGCGCGGCGCACCGAGCCCTGGATCAGGTAACTCGCGTCGATCTCGCGGGCGATCAGGCGGGTGCTCAGGTTCTTGCCCTTGAAGGAGAACGTCGAATTGCGGCTCAGGACCCGGTAGAACGATTGCAGCGACAATGCGTGGATCAGGTCCTCGGTGAGGCCGTCGGAGAAATACTCGTCGGCGCTCTCGCTCAAATTGGCAAACGGCAGCACGCCGACGATCGCGGTCCGGTATTGCGCAGGCAGGTTCGCAGGATCCCTCGCCTCCCGGCTGCGGTGGTCCGCGCCTTCGGGCTCCCAGGTCCAGACGCTGACCGGCTCCTCGATGTTCTTGAAGCGATGCGGACCGGCATCGACCAGGGGAACGCTGAGACGCTTGCCGGCCTCGCCATAGGCCTTGCCCGACACCGCCACGCCGCCCGGGGCGGCCACCGATTCGAGCCGGACGGCGATGTTCACGTCGTCGCCGAACACCTCGTCCTCGTCGGCCATCACGTCACCCATATGGATGCCCATACGGAATTGCATCACGCGGTCGGTGGGCAAATGATGGTTTCGTTCGGCCATCATCATCTGCATCGCGACCGCGGCCTCGATGGCGCCGACGATGCTGGGAAACTCCAGCAGGAAGCCATCGCCGGTGTTCTTCACCAGACGGCCGCCATGATTGAGGATGATCGGGTAGATCGCGGTCCGGTGAGCCTTGAAAGTGGCGTGCGTACCCGCCTCGTCGGCTCCCATCATGCGGGAATAGCCGGCGACATCAGCGCAAACGATGGCGGCTAGCCGTCTTTCCATGTATCCCCAAAACTCCCGCACTTGCATACCACTATGTGGTTGGCCAAGCGATTCCAATGATTATTAAATACGCTGTATCTGGCGGAAGGCCGATCCAGAAGTGATAGTAACGCAATCCAATTGTGATTGGCATGCGCTGGACCAATGGATTGTCACGAGGGAACTGGTCAAAATCATGGGCGAGCTGCTCGGCATAAACGAACTCTGGTTGTTCATCCTCTCGGGGGTGCTGCTCAACGTCACGCCGGGGCCTGATACCGCCTACATCATCGGCCGCAGCATCCAGTTGGGGTGGCGCGGCGGGGCGGCGGCCGCGCTCGGCATCAGCTGCGGCTGCCTGGTTCACGTGTTCGGCGCCGCGATTGGGCTGTCGGCGCTGTTGCTGACGTCGGCGGCCGCATTCACCGTCCTGAAGCTGGTTGGCGCGGCCTACCTGGTGTTCACCGGCATCCAGATGCTGCTGTCGCGCCAGAGTCCGGTCGCCGACATAGCCGTGCAGGACGATGCCACCCCGCTACGCCGGGTGTTCTGGCAGGGGGCCTTGACCAACGCGCTCAATCCCAAGGTGGCGCTGTTCTTCCTGGCGTTCCTGCCGCAATTCGTGGCCGCTGATTCGCCGCACAAGACGGCGGCCTTCCTGGCCCTCGGCCTGATCTTCATCTTCAACGGCACGCTGTGGTGCCTCGGTGTTGCGGCGTTCGCGTCGAAGGCCGCCGCCCGCATCCGGCACTCCGAGCGCGTGATCGCCTGGATCAACCGCGTGCTCGGCGGGATGTTCGTCTATCTCGGGTTTCGCGTGGCGATGCTGCAGACCCGCTGATCTACCCCATTTAGGTGAGGCGTTTTTCAAGCCAGTTAGCGTCAGGAAAACGCGTCAAAGCAAAAGACCTGGAATCTGGTTCTGATCCAGCCAGAACCGGGTTCTAGCCGTGAATTTTCAGAAACCCGCCGACGGCGAGATAGAGCCCGAGGAAAATCATCGCGATCAGGAACCAGCGGCGGAACACGTCCGGATGCATCCGCGTGCGCACCGCCTGGCCGATGAACATGCCGGCAAACGACGCCGCCATCGCCACCGCGCCCGGCAGCGCGGTTGCGGCCGTCAGCAGACCCGCCCCGGTGATGTTGAAGGCGAGCGCCACGGTAGCGACCGTGAAGAACACGCCGAGCGCCTGCACCAGTTCGTCCTTCTGCATGCCGATCGCCTGCATGAACGGCATTGACGGGATGACCTGAACGCCGGTCGCGGCCGAGATCACGCCGGTGACAAGGCCGACGATGCCGCCGATCCACTTCTCGTCGCGGTGCGCGACCTTGAAGCTGAATTTGCACAGGCCCACGATGGCATAGATCACCAGCAGCACGCCGAGGATGACGGTGCCATAGGCCGCATAGGGCCCGGTCAGGAGCCCGCCGTTGAGCCAGATGCCGATCACGGTGCCGACCATCAGTGGCCACAGCCGCCGCATGATGTCGCGCAAGTAAGGGCCGCCGAAGGTCTGCCAGATATTGGTGACGATCGCCGGAACGATCACGATCGCGATCGCCTGTCCGGGGGCCATCGTCAGCGCGAGCAGGCCCATCGACACCGTCGGCAGGCCGAGCCCGATGACGCCCTTGATGAAACCGGCGAGCAGGAACGCGGCCGCAATGAGAATGAGCATGGAATCGATCATGCGGCCACATTGACCGATCGCGCTATCCGGCACAATCTGGAGATTACGGAGACAGCATTCGGCCAGCCCGAAGGCAGATATCGGAATTTGTGATGCGCTTCGATCTGGTCGATCTACAGCTCTTCATCGCCGTGGCCGAGACGCGCAGCATCACCAATGGCGCGAACCGCGTGCATCTGGCGCTGGCCTCGGCCAGCGCGCGCATCAAGGGCCTGGAAGCCGCGCTTGGCGTTTCACTGCTGCAGCGCGGCCGCCGCGGTGTCGAATTGACGCCGGCCGGCGAAAGCCTGCTCGATCATGCCCGCATCGTCATGCACAATGTAGACGCGCTGCGCGGCGATCTCGCCGCGTTCTCGCGCGGCGTCAAGGCCACTGTCCGCTTCCTCGCCAACACCTCCGGCCTGTCCGAATATCTGCCGAAGGCGCTGGCCGCGTTTCTGAGCCAGCATCCGCATATCTCGATCGACGTCGAGGAGCGCGAAAGCGCCGACATCGCGCGGGCCATCGCCAGCGGCGCCGCCGATCTCGGGCTCGCCGCCGAACATGCGCTGCCCGACGGCATCGAGCGGATCCCCTACAGCGAAGACCGCCTGGTGCTGGTCACTGCGCGCCAGGACGAACTGTCGAACCGGCGGCAGGTCGATTTTCGCGAGGTGGTGGAGCGGGATTTCGTCGGCCTGATCACCTCGAGCGCGCTGCATGCGCATGTCACCGGCCACGCCGCGCGGCTCGGCGCGCGCTTGCGGTTCCGCGCCCGGCTCAACAATTTCGATGCGATCGGGCAGATGGTCTCTGCCGGCATCGGCGTCGCCGTGATGCCGGAAGTGGCGGCCAAGCGCTGCGCGCGCTCGATGAAGATCAATGTCGTCAGGATCAGGGATCCCTGGGCCAACCGCAGGCTTGCGATCTGCGCCCGCAGTTTCAAGTCGCTGCCGAAGCCGGCGCAGCAACTGGTAGAACATCTGCGCAAGATGGCGCCGAAGTAATTTGGAGAAAGAAAATGCTCAAGGTCTGGGGACGCCGAAGTTCGTTCAACGTCCAGAAAGTCATGTGGCTGATCGGCGAACTCGATCTTGCCCATGAGCACATCGACGCCGGCGGCTCGGCCGGCGGGCTCGATGCGCCGGCTTTTCTCGCGATGAACCCGCACGGCCGCATTCCCGTGATTAAGGACGGTGACGCTGTGGTGTGGGAATCGCATGCGATTCTCCGATATCTGGCCACGCGCCACGGCGCTGGGCGATTCTGGTCAGACGATCCCGTCGTCCGTGCCGCCGTCGACGGCTGGATGGACTGGTCACAAACCGCGCTGCAGCCGGATTTCCTCACCGGGGTGTTCTGGGGATTTTACCGGACGCCGGAAGCAAAGCGGAACTGGCCGGCGATCAACGCGGCGCTGGCGCGATGCGCCAGGGATTTCGAAAAACTCGACCGGTTGCTGGAGGGACGCAGCTTCCTGCTCGGCGAGACCTTGTCGCTCGCGGACATCACGGCCGGGACGTCGCTCTATCGTTACTTCGAACTGGAAATCGACCGCCCGCCATTGCCGCAGGTCGAGCGCTGGTACCGCACGCTGCAAGCGCGCGAGGCGTACCGGACCCACATCATGATTCCGTTCGGCGAATTGTTCGGGCGGCTGGATTATTGATGGGCTGTACTCATAAATTTAACGCTCGGCCCGCGAGCCAATCCGAGGGCGTGATGCAGGCGCAGCTATGCTGCCACAAGAATTGTCCGGGCAATTTATGTGGTAGGGTGTGCACCCGCTCATCATGTTCGGAGGAAGCTCGTTGTGAGCGTTGTGGCAGCCCACCTGTACCGTCATGGCAAGAATGTCAAAGCCGTTTCGCTGGATGAGCCCATCGATTGCAAGGGCAAGTCCGAGTTTGTCTGGATCGGGCTATTCGAGCCTTCGAAACGAGAGCTTGAGCAACTCGAGAAGAACTACGGGCTTCATCCGCTCGCGATCGAGGATGCGTTCAAGGCAAACCAACTGCCGAAAGTTGACGTCTACGGCGACCAGCTGTTTGTCATGACGCGCACGGCTCATCTTGAGCAGGATCACATCGCCCATGGCGAAACAGCGATTTTTGTCGGAAAGAATTTTATCATTACAGTTCGGCATGGCTCGGCTCGGGCGCACAGCGAACTGCGCGCCCAACTCGAAGCGGCTCCCAGCTTGCTGGACCATGGTCCGGATTATGTCTTGCACGCCATCCTCGACTTTATCGTTGATGGATACCTGCCGGTGATCGAGACGATCGAGGAACACGTTCTCAAGATGGAGCAGAGCGCGCTCGACAGCTTCCTCAGTCGCGCAGACGTCAAACGGCTCTTTGGGCTGCGCCAGGAACTGATCCGCTTTCAGCGAATTATCGGCCCCATGATGGAGGTCTGCGGCCGGCTCGTACACCTTGAGACACCGTGCCTCGATGCCAACGCCCGTCCCTATTTCCAGGACGTCCTGGACCACGTGCGGCGGGTCGAAGCGATGGTGAACTCGTTGCGAGACGTGCTGACTTCGGTTTTCGAAGTGAGCAATCTATTGGAGCAGCAGCGTCAGAGCGCGATTACGCGGCAGTTGGCCGCGTGGGCCGCGATCTTGGCCGTGCCCACCGCGATCGCCGGGATCTACGGCATGAATTTCGAAAACATGCCCGAGTTGAAGACGCAATACGGCTACTTTGTCGTCGTCGGCGTTATCGCCCTGCTTTGCGCGGTGCTTTATGTGCGTTTCAAACGCGCTCGATGGCTCTGATACGAGTTCGTGGCCCGCCCGAGTCGGTGGCAATTGATCTGCGGCGCCCAACCTGGCGTAGCGAACCTGGCAACCGTCATCACTTCCTGCGCCAGATATCCAGCAGTGCTTCGGCCTTCGTTCGCAGCGGCAATCGTTCGTTGGTCAGCGCATCGAGGAAACCCGCAATGCGTTGCGACTTTGCCAGCGTATAGAGCGTGAGCGCGGCGAAAGCGGCTGCCGTTACGGCTACGTAAATTGCCTTTGCCGCGAGATGATGGTCGGTTGCGGCGATCAGGCTGCTCATGCCGAGGAAGCCTGTCGTGGTGGTGCCGATCAGGCCGATCATGGTCACGACGGTCAGCCTGAGGAAGATGTTCGACTGGCGACGCAGCAGATCGCTGTCGAGATAGGCGCCCATGTCCTTCAACTCTTCCCGAATCTCGATGTACAGGCGATCGGTGCCGAGATGTTTGACGAGGGCATGGAACACCTCGCGCGTCTGCACGTGCTCCGATACATCGTGAAACCAGTAGCGGTGGGTGAAGCGATGGAATATTTCGAGCAGGCCCCTGATCTCGGCGCGGAATCGTCGCACGGTTTCCTGCTGCTCGATATTGAGGCGCGTGACAGCGTGCACCAGGCGGTCGGACATCATCAGCAACGCGCCCTTGTGCATGTGCGCGATCAGCGCCAGCAGAAAGAACTGATGACGGAACTGGCCAAGAACGCCGCGCTCCGCATCCAGGAATACGGGCCTCGCGGCGTCGCCGACGATGAGGAACGCGTGATCGCAACACATCACGCGCGTGCGCAGCCGGGCGTCGGATTGCGATTCGTCATAGTACCTGTCGTAGCAATGGTTTTCTTCGAAGCTCGCCAGATATTTCTCGGAGTAGGGCAGCGCGTGCCGGTCGCCGGGCGCGTTCGCGTACGCAAGCCGGGCGAAGTCCGCCCGCGTCAGCTGCTCCGGATGTTCGACGGCGAGATAAGCCATCAAAGGCATGCGATAATATTCGAGGTGGCGGAACCGCAGCGCTCCCGCCTGATCGGAGTGATGGGCCGCCATCGGGTTGAGCAGATATTGCCAGTGCGCCGCGAGCGGCGGCGCCCGCTCGCGACACACCGATGCCAGATACTGCTTTCGGTCCTCGTAGTCCGACACCGCGAGCACGCGCCCGTCTGCCGCCAGCCATTCCACCTTGCGGGGGCAGTTGATGCCGTCTCCCTCTGCGGTCCAGCCCGCAGGATAGGCGCGGCCGAACCGGTGCAGGGTGTCCTGCACCACGTCGAGCGGCAGGTCGGAGCCGGACACTTCGACGGCCAGAATGACAAGGTCGACGTCATAGAAGAAGTAAAGATCGACATGCCGGACATCGAAGACAACAGGTGTGACCCGGTCGGGGAAAAGGATCCGCACCGCTGCCACGTCGGTCCGGCGATAAGCCTTTATCGGGGATTCACCGTAGGCGGCCATGGAGCGGCGTTTTGCGCCTTCGCCGTAGAGAAGACGCTGCACATAGGGCAGGAATGTCACGAATTCGCGATAGTGCCGTTCCTGGAAGGCGTCGGGATCGGCGCAGAATTCATCATCCACTTCCTTCCAGACCCCGCCGGCCCCCTTCTCGAGGAGCTCCCAGTGATGATGGATTTGCGAGCCTTCCTTCAGCGGCAGCAGTTGGAGCGGCCAGAGCAGGATCTGGTGGAACGTGCGCACCAGCGGTGTGGATTCGATCGGGTCCGATGCCAGGCGCGCTTTGGAGTCCAGCCCGCCGATCGTTTGCGACACCATGGCACGTCCTCGACATTCGGGTTGGAGGCCTCAATGCAGAACCATACCGCAAAAGCACCGGCATTGTCCGCGTTGCTGTCGCACGCTGCAAGCGCGACGCCAATTCCGCATTGCAGCGGGGATGACGCAATGGCCAATAGACGACATTCTCGAAAGGAGTAGGCTGGCGAGCGTCTCATGCCTTTCTCAGGAGGTCAGACCATGACACGGCACCTTTTCTTTGCGATCACCCTCATAGGCACCGGAATGCTCCTCAATGCACAGGCAGAAGCACTGACAGCCTCGCGATGTGAGGATCGAGCCGCAAATTGCGTTGGCAGATGTGCCAACCCCACCGGTGGGGGCGGTGACTGGCGAGGGCATCAGAACAAATGCATGCTCTACTGCGACCGGCAGGTGAGCAGCTGTCTGATCCGCGCGCGATACTAGCCGCTACGCCCCGTGTTGGCGGAGGCACCACGAGGATTTCGTTGCGGCGTCATTTTGGCCCTCCCGCGCGGAAGCGAAAGGGGCCGCAAGGCGTGAGCACAGCGCCGTTCTTGAAGAGAATTGCGCCTGGAGAGAATTACTTCGCCGTCTCGAGGCCCGCGTCCTTGATTACCTTCGACCACTTCTTGATTTCTGAGTCGATGAAGCCGCGGAAATGCTCCGGCGTGTCGCCGGCAACCGTGAGGCCCTGATCGGCCAGTTTTGCCTTGACGCTGGGATCGGCCATCGCCTCGTTGGCGATGCGGTTCAACTCGGCGACGATCTTCTCGGGCGTGCCTCCTGGCGCGATCATGCCGTACCAGTTTTCGATCAACAGATCGGGCATGCCGACTTCCGCCGTCGTCGGCACATCGGGCGCGGTCGGCGCGCGCGTGGGGGAGCCCAGTGCAATTGGCTTCAGGGAGCCCGCCTTGATATGCGGCAGGATCACCGGCAGGTCGAGGAACGTCATCTGCACCTGCTGGCCGAGCAGGTCGTTGATGGCCGGCGCCGCGCCGCGATAGGGCACATGCACGATGTCGAGTTTTGCGGTCAGCTTGAACAGCTCGCCGGCCAGATGCGGCAGGCCGCCGACGCCGGCGGAGGCAAAATTGAGCTTGCCGGGCTGCGCCTTGGCGAGGGCAATGAGTTCGGCCATGTTGTTGGCGGGAACGTTGCTGGCCACGACCAGCATTTCCGGCACGGTCACCACAAGCGTGACCGGTGCGAGGTCCTTCCGCACGTCGTAGGGCATTTTTTCCAGCGACGGGTTGATGACGAGCGAGCTCGCGCTGGTGATGCCGATGGTGTAGCCGTCGGGTGCGGCTTTCGCGACCGCGTCGGTGCCCAGCACCCCGGCCTGTCCGCTGCGATTTTCAATCACGATCGGCTGCTTGACCAGTTCCGACATGCGCTGGCCGACCACGCGGGCGATGATGTCGTTCGGCCCGCCAGGTGGGAACGGCACGATCAGTTTGATTGGTTTGGTTGGAAAATCCTGTGCCGTGCCCGCGGCCGGCAATAGCAGTAGCGACAATCCGGCCGCCAGCGCGCCCCAAATCCTCATGCAAGCCTCCCTGCGCAGATGTCTAAAGCGTCTGTCGCGTTGCGTGCTTATAGCAGATTTTTTGTCCGGCGGGTTAAGACATCGCTGCGGTCAAGGCACGAGTTCGTCGGTGGCCGCGAGGCGGACGGGCTTTTGGGAAATGAGATTGCACCAGACCCAATGATGATGCCGCATGACGCTGGCTGCATCGAGGTGGGGGCGGTCGCTCAAGGTGTGGGCATCGGTCACTACGACGACGTTGTGCTGGTTCGAGACGGCGGATCGGACGGTGGCATCGACGCACAGATCGGTGGCCCAGCCGGTCACCAGTACGCGGTCGGGCGCGATCCTGCCGAGGCGGGCCTGCAGCTCGGCGCCGGCGAAGGGGTCGTTCATGCTCTTCTGAACGACGACATCGGCGGGATCCCTGACAAGTTCGGGAAGCAGCGCCCAGCCCGGCGATTGCGGTTCGAAATCGTCGCCGCTGTCGCCGCAGTGCTGAATGAAGATGACCATGCCGGACTGCGCGCGCACGCTGGCGGCAAGGCGGTTGATGCGGTCGATGACCCCTGGCAGATCGTGCTTGGGATCGCCGCTCCGCAGCCCGACCTGCATGTCCACGATCAGCAGTGCGTCCATGCGATGCCTTCCGTGGCCGGGAGCATGATCGCCGGGCAAACGGTTTGTCCCGAGGAAAGAACCTGCCCCGCACTTGATGCGGGGTGGAACCGGTTTTCCCGGGGTCAACACCAGGCGTTTGCCCGAAGATCGTCTTTTAAAGAATGCGCTAGCTGTTGAGTAGTTTCATCGCCGCTTCATGCACGCGGGCGTCGCCGGCGGCGATGATGCGGCCGCCGCTTTGGGCGGGCTTGCCGTCCCAGGTGGTAACGATGCCGCCGGCGCCGGTGATGATCGGGATCAGGGCCGCGATGTCATAGGGCTTCAGCTCGGTCTCGACCACGAGGTCGAGATGACCGGCCGCCAGCATGCAGTAGGAATAGCAATCGCCGCCATAGCGCGTCAGCTTCACCGCCTCTTCGACCCGGCCGAAGGCGGCCCGGTCGGCGGCGTTCATCAATAGCGGGCTTGTCGTGTAGGAAGTCGCGTCCGCCAGCGAGGCGCAGCGCCGCACGGACAGCTTCCGTTCGCCGGAGGGGCCGGAATAATGCGCCGAGCCGCTGTCGCCGGAAAAACGCTCGCCGATATATGGCTGGTGCATCATCCCGAACACCGGCGTGCCGCGGTGCATCAGGGCGATCAGCGTGCCCCAGATCGGAAAACCCGCGATGAAGGATTTGGTGCCGTCGATGGGATCGAGCACCCAGACATATTCGGCGTTTTCCTGCTCGTTGCCGAATTCCTCGCCGACGATGCCGTGCTGGGGAAAGTTGCCCTTGATCAGCCGGCGCATGACAGCCTCGGCGGCGCGGTCGGCCTCGGTGACGGGATCGAAATCCTTGGCGCTCTTGTTGTCGATCGAAAGCGAGGTCCGAAAGAACGGCAGAATGGTTTCGCCGGAGGCGGTTGCAAGGCGGCCGATAAAGGCTGTGAAATCGATGACCGTCACGGCAGTTCCTTGAAAGGGCGGAGGGGTGTTCAAGCGTTCGCGTTCTTGCCTAGCTCAATCCTGCGATGGGCGCACGATTAACGGAATGTTATTCCCATCTCATCCGACTCAGGGCCCCCTTTGGGGTTTCGAATCGGCTTCGTTTAGGCATGCATTTTTGGTGACACGGCTATTCACAACATCGAGATTTGTGAATTGTGGCCGCTCCGTAACACCGGGTTCCCACGGAAGTTTCTCCGTAAGACATTGAATATAAGAAGAAAAATAGTATTTAACTGACCTGTTGCATAACGGCCAGCCTCGCCGGGATTACGCTGGGAAAGTTTCGAAAGGACTTGCGTTTTGTGCAGCGCGGCCGCATATTGTTGCGGTGCGGTAGGGCCTCGCCCTATCGCTGCCCTCCTTGGGCGTTTCCTCCCTAGACTTGGGCCGCTTGTTCATTCAAGCGGCCCTTTTTTCTTGCCGTCATTCCCCGATGCGCAGTTGCGCATCTGAGGGCGTGCGAAGCGTGAACCCGGAAGCTCGAGATTCCGGGTTCGCTTCGCGCCCCGGAATGACGGAGAGATGGATTACTCCGCCGCGGCCTGGAACGGCCCGAGGTCGCCGAGCGGCACGGTGGCCAGCGCGTCGGCCAGAACAGAGAAATCGGCCGCCACCTGCGCAAAGCGCGGTGAGCGCTCGCGGCGGCGTTCATCCATATAGATCGCGCGGTTGAGTTCGAGCTGCACGGTGTGCAATCCGCTTGCCGGGTTGCCGTAATGCTCGGTGATGAATCCGCCGGCATAAGGCTTGTTGCGGCCGATCGAATAGCCGAGCCCGCTCATGACGTCCTCGACGACGTCGGGCAGCAGTGCGGCGCAGCTGGTGCCGTAGCGGTCGCCGATCACGATATCGGGCCGCCGCGGCTCGTCGCGCGACACGCCGATCGACGGCATCGAGTGGCAATCCACCAGGGTCACGGTGCCGAACGCCTGATGCGCCTTGTTGATCAGCCGCCGCAATGCGCGGTGGTAGGGCTTGTAGAGCGCCTCGATCCGGCCCAGCGCCTCATCGACATTGAGCCGCTCGCGGTAAATCTCCTGCCCGTCGCCGACCACGCGCGGGATGGTGCCGAGGCCGCCGGCGACCCGCATCGAGCGGGTATTGGCAAAGCTCGGCAGCCGGCCGGTGAACATGCGCGGATCGAGCTCATAGGGCTCGCGGTTCACGTCGACATAGGAGCGCGGAAAATTGACCCGCACCGTCGGAAAACCGCGATCGCTCAAATCGACGATCAGTTCGTCCATGAACGAATCCTCGGAGCGGCGCAATGCTGCCAGATCGATCCGGGAGGCGTTGAGGAATTCCAGCGGATAGACCGAGCCGGAATGCGGGGAATTGAAGATGATCGGCGCCCGCCAGCTGGCCGGCTCCACGATCTCGAACGGAGGCGACAGTTCGCCATCAAACTGGGTCATCGTCGGGCGCCGTCCCTTGGATCCGTGCTTCCCAAGCAGTCGATCAAGACAATCGATAGAGCAACCGATTCTGCCGGAAAACCAGAGATTTTATGAGAACGCATTGTCGGTAATCACAATCATTCTGCCAAGTGAAAAAAGCCGCAATGGTGCTGGAACACATCTCAAATGCGGAAAACGCCTGCCTTGATTGATCTCTGGCGCGTTCCGGTACAGAAATAGCGCCGCTCTCCGTGAGCTGCACACTGCTGCCTTTCACCCGATCTTTACCGTCTGTCGGGCTTAGTGTGCGGACTGACCCTCCAAGCCGGATTCGACGACAGCGCCATGCACAAAATCCTCCTCGCCGAAGACGACAACGACATGCGCCGCTTCCTGGTCAAGGCGCTGGAAAACGCCGGATTTCAGGTCTCGCCCCATGATAACGGCCTGTCCGCCTATCAGCGGCTGCGCGAGGAGCCGTTCGAGATGCTGCTGACCGATATCGTGATGCCCGAAATGGACGGCATCGAACTGGCGCGCCGCGCCTCGGAACTCGACCCTGATATCAAGATCATGTTCATCACCGGCTTCGCGGCCGTTGCGCTGAATTCCGATTCGGAAGCCCCGAAAAACGCCAAGGTGCTGTCCAAACCGGTCCATCTTCGCGAATTGGTCAGCGAAGTGAACAAGATGCTGGCGGCCTGATTCGGACTATTTAGCTCGAAATCACACCGGAAATTACCCAGAAGCGTCCTTGCGGGGGCGCTTTGGAGCCGATATACGGACCGCACCCAATACGATCAAAGCTGGAGCGGGATGGTCATCCCAATCTAGGGCGCGTAGCTCAGCGGGAGAGCACTACCTTGACATGGTAGGGGTCACAGGTTCGATCCCTGTCGCGCCCACCATTCAGTCGTCCTAAACCGGCGAAACCGTCCTCGCTCGGAAAGAGTCGGTTTCTGCCGGAATTTTTGACGGCATTGTTTGGTTTTTTCGGTCTCCGGAGAAACTGGCGGTCTCATGGGCCTATTGTAGAGTCCAGTCTCCGCGTTCAAAAATTCCGTTCCCGGCGGCGGGATTTCCACGGGCCAATGCGCTCGTTGTCCGCGGAATACTGGAGTCTTTTGGACGCGAAAGCGCCGGCCCGTAGCTCTTTCTGGATGCTGTACCAAAGTGGCGTGTGCTTATGGAGGCCGTACTTCTTTCCGCCGCGCCGTCAGGTCAAGCCGCCTTGTTCGCGGCCGCATTGGCCACAACGGTGACGCGGGATTTGAACTCGTCAGCAGTCATGACATGGGCTGTCGAGAAAGCCAGCACGGTCAAAGTGCTACGGTGGACTTCCTCTGCGGACAGCGATCCCTGCCCTACATCTGGATAATCGAACGTTCCGGTCACGTCCGATAGGAAGACGACCTGATAATTGTTGAACATCGCGTCGCGCGCAGTAGCGTGACAGCAATTTTCGGTAGTCGTACCCGAAATGATAACGGTCTTGATTCCCCATTCCCGGAGGACGAGGTCGAGATCCGTGGCGAAGAAGGCGCTGTAGCGGTGCTTCTTGATGACGTGTTCGCCCGGCGCAGGCGCCAGGTCGCCAAAAATCTCAACGCCCTTCGTTCCGTCGACCAGGCAAGACCGATCCGCGATGGGCGGATACAGGTCGTCGTACATCCCCATATCGCTGCCGTCACGCCGGTGAACGTGTGCGGTATAGACGACACGGATTCCCTTCTCACGGCAGAACTTCAGCGTTGCGGCAAGTCTAGGCACCATTGCCGCTGCCTGCGCGGACCTAAGCGCAGCCCCCTCAGCAACGAAGTCGTTCTGCATGTCGACGACGATCATCGCAGTCTTGCTAGGATCAATTTGGTCGACTCGATAAGGCATTTGTGATCTCCCAATCAGATGATGAAAGCTACAAAGCGCTTTAAAGCTTGCCGAAGGCCGGTCTTGTTTTTACGAAGTGTACGATGCTTCTGCGATTGGTCAACACTAAGCTTTTATGGTGGATGCGAAGCGACCCCGGTGCCTGATTATCCTGGATTCAGTCCGAGGACCTGAAATTGCCGGCGCCACTCGGCGGGGGCATCGCGAAGGCGCTCGACCCCGACGCCGCGCGGCAAACGGCCTTCGACCGCTGCCTTGACGAGATTCGGCGCGAGGAACGCGAGCGAGATCGTCATATTGACCTGACGCACGCTGCATTTTTGACGTGCTGCGATCTGCTGAACGTCGGTCACCGAGCCCGACACGATCTCGTCAAGCCAACGACGGCCTCGTGCGATAGCGTTGACAAGCCGTGCGCGTCGCTCGATCCGGGTCGGACGAACTTCATTTGGAGCTACACCGTGTGGAACAAGGATCTGCCGGGACTTTCTGGACGGCGGTTTCTGCCAAGGAATTGAAAGCGACCGTCCGTCTGCCAAGTCGGGTGTTTCCTCTCCATCGCCTGGCCTCAATCGAACCGTCAGATGATTCTCATGTACGTTGATGCGCGCGACATGTTCCAGGATGACATAGCGATCTCCAACCTTCGTGGGGCTTGTGGACGGCTTCTCTTTTTGAGCGATGAGATGCTCGTTGAGAGATTTGACGATGATGGCTTCAATGCCGGTGGCCGAAATGCGTGAGACCGATCCCACCGATGCGGTCTTCGACTCGCCATGGAGGAGAGGCAATGACGCGTAGTAACGATAACGGATGCCGGCCTTGGTCGCGTGGGTTGGGACCATACGGTGACCAGCGTCGTCGAACAGCACGCCGGTCAATAGATGATCGCTTGCGTTCCGGATCTTAGATCGAGTGCTCCATTGATCCGTGAGCTTCTGCTGAACCGCATCGAATAGTGCGTGGTCCATGATTGCTGGCTGCTCGCCCGGCAGGATCTCATCCTTGTATTTGACCTCGCCGACATAAAAGCGATTGCGCAGTAGATAAAACAGGGAGCCGCGGCCGAAGAGGACGCCGCCACGAGTTGCGCCTGTTGCCAGGAGGCGGGTTTTCGTGCGGATATTCCGCTCCCGAAGGTCCCGCACCAAGGCATTGACACCGCCGAGTTCCAGGTAACGCCGGAAGATCAGTCGGACCCGTTCAGCCTCGTCCTCGACGACTGCGATCTTACCATCTTTCATCTGGTAGCCGAGGGGGAGGGGACCACCTACCCAAAGCCCCTTTCGTTTGGAGGCGGCGATCTTGTCGCGGATGCGTTCGGACGTGACTTCTCGCTCGAACTGGGCAAAGGACAGAAGCACGTTGAGCGTCAATCGACCCATCGAAGTTGTGGTGTTGAATTGCTGAGTAACCGAGACGAATGACACCCCGTGCACGTCAAACAGTTCGACCAGCTTCGCGAAGTCCGCCAGTGACCTCGTTAAGCGATCCACCTTGTAGACGACGATCACGTCGACCTTCCGAGATCGAATATCGTCCAGCAGCCGTTGCAGGTCGGGGCGATCGGTCGAGCCACCGGAATATCCGCCGTCGTCGTAGCGTGACCGGATTAGAGTCCAGCCCGCATGGGCTTGGCTTTCTATATAGGCTGACGCCGCCTCGTATTGAGCGTCCAGCGAATTAAACTCCTGATCCAGTCCCTGTTCCGTGGACACGCGGGTGTAAATGGCACAACGGACAGGCTTGACCGAAGGAGACTTCATGATCGAGCCCCTACGGCCGTCCGATCTTCTTTATCCCTTAAGCCAAAAAAACGCGGACCATTCCATCTTGTCCCGGTGATCGCGAAGGCCACCTTGGAAAGACTGTCATAGGTCTGACCATTCCAGGCAAAACCGTCAGCCATCACCATTACCCGCTGCGACCGACGATCCCATTCCCGGGTCAATACGGTACCCGGTGTAAGTTCGGTCCGCTTTTGATCGAAACTGACAAGGCGCGCAGACATAACGGCTCCGCTCTCCTTCGGCTCGGTCCGATCCAGCACTTGTTTGGTTGCGGAATCTAGATCGCCGAGGCGAGCGACCTGAATGCGATAAGCGATGATCGTAAAAAGCAAATGCCGCGGCAGATGTGTGGCCGCCGGTCTCTGAAATTCGCTTAGCCACCGTAAACGGAGCACTTTGAGATCGAGACCGCGCAGATGCGCGATCTCGTCTTCAATGGAAACCTTGGTCGAGGTACGACCGTTGTGACGATTCACTCCCATTGAGTCACGCCGCCTGCTTCGCGCGCTCGGCAGCCACGGACGAAGCCTTTCCATCCTTGATGCGGTAGACCCGGCCTTTGTCGGTCTGTTCGGCAACCAGATTGAGGAGCAGCTTTTTGCGAACAATACCCGCGAGAAAGCCGCGCACCGAATGCGGCTGCCAATCGGTCGTAGCCACTATGGCAGCAATCGTCGCACCAGCGGGTGCCCGCAGCATCGCGATGATGCGCGCGTGCTTGGTGTCAGGCCGGCCTGCAGCCTTGGGAGGCGCGGCGGGGGCTCGGGCGCGCATCTTGGACTTGGCGGTTTTACGCGCAGCCGACCGGGTAACAGCTTTGGGCTTGGATTTGGCTTTCGTCATGGGATCCTCCGAGGTTTGCGCGACGCCATGGGCCGCACCACCTCAGCCCCACCTAAGCTAACCGCCGGCAGGGCAAGACCCCGAAGCGCGCCTGAGCCGCTCCAAGTCGCCACAGCAACGCTCCGATCGCGGCCGAAAGCCAGTCAATTCTGAGCAAGATAGTTGCTCGGCGGGGCACGAATTCACTTCCCTATCAAAAGTTCGAATCCCCCTTCCTCCGCCAGCAAGTCATTGATATTACGAGAGAAAACTTCGTATCAAGTTTTCTCGCGCGACTTCCGCGGGTTAGCGGCCACGAGAGCCCAAGTTGCCCACCTGAGAGAGCGAATTTCTTGCGCTTTGCACATTCAGGCTCGGTCGTTTCTCAGAATACCACTTTGCCAGTGGCTTTCTCGGCCAATGATGCTGACACACGCGACAACCATCTTGAAATATTTGCGGACAGCCGGAACGCGCGATTGGTTAGGTGCATTAGTTTCGTGGTGACGGCATCGAACCCCCGGCAGTCCCAATGAAGGCCATCCGGTGTAACGCCCTTATGGCCTTAATTCTTTGAGTTGGACTTAGGAAACCGCCGTGTCGTTGAACGAAGACAGTTTTGTCTCACGAGTTACCCTCCGGCACTCAATCTCGCCGGATGCCGTCAGAACAATCCTGCGCGCTCTTCGTTCAAGCGGCGGCAGCATGGCGCAATTTTCACATTCAGACTTTGGCGGTATGTCGCAGTGGTCGCCCGGTATGACGATGGTGGGCGACATGTTCAACAATGCCCTCAAATCAAAGCTTGATGCCGTCTGCACGGAATTGGCGGCCTATGTCGTGGCAGAGGCACCATCCGCGTCTCGGGGCCGGAACCGCGAAGCCGTAGAGGCTAGTTACCGGTCTAAGCATTCAGATTGGTGGCCTGCAGGTATGGGAACGCCTAGTGCAGTCGGCGGACAAAATGATTTAAGGTACGCCGTGTTTCATAGGCGACTGGTGATCAACGATAATGGCCGCGTCCAGATTTATGATACCGGCAGCCATCGCATCTTCGGCATCGCCCAAGCACAAAGCACCGACCAAACGCTGACATTCACCAGCCAAGATGGCCTGGTTCGGGTAAGTGATTTATCCAAGGTAGTGGAATAATTGGCTTAAGATGGCCGTACGGTTTTTTGCCCGGCTGTCGGTCTCGCGAGCGCATCGAATGGTGAGAACCCTCTCAAGTTTAAGCCCGCACATAAACAGTTGTTGAATTGCTGCGCAAACTGCCTTCGAGGTTCTTTCGGGGAGCAGCTGGGGAGTTATTTAGGAAGCAGCCGCAGTTTTTCCGTTTTGGCGCAAAGCGGCCGTTCAGGCGCCGGGTTGCAACCACGAAGCTTTAACGGCACGAACTAGACCTGGGCGTATAGCCTGGACGATGCCTGCTCTGAGAGTCGAACGGACATGCGGCTCGAGAGGGAATACTTTCGTTTTTGACCCGCCCAAAGCGGACATCGAACTACTGTTCAGACTTGAGACGGCCATCTATTTCGCTACGGAGCGCAGTAAAGTCGATTGGTTTGGTCAATAAGGCCTCTGCACCTCCTTCCAAGGCTCTTCGTCTGGTGTCGCTATCGCCGTAGGCGGTGATCATGATCACCGGGACATCCGGTCGTGACGCTCTCGCTTTTGGCAGGAGTTCAAGCCCGCTCATACCGGGCATATTGATGTCGGACAAAATCAGGATCAAAGGCACCGCATTGGCATCACGGATTTTTTGAAGGGCGCTATCTCCCGACCCCACAAACTCCATTGTAAAGCGGCCGGCACGGATGTCGCGCCTAAATTGCTGGCGAAACAGGTCTTCGACGTCGGGTTCATCATCGACCACGAGTATAACGGGATTCACGTATGAGCCTCAGCTTTGCCCGCGGGGGCGGAGCGCGGAAGGACGACCCTGAATTCCGTGAATTTGCCGAGTTGAGTGTCAACCTCAATCAATCCGGCATGTTGCTTGACAACGATGTCGAAGCTCAACGACAGCCCGAGACCGGTGCCTTCGCCCGGCGGTTTGGTAGTGAAGAATGGGTTGAACATTTTCTCCCTCACCTCGGGTGGAATGCCCGCGCCGTTGTCGCGAATCCGGATTTCGACGCTGTCACCGAGGCTTCTGGTCGCGGCGGTAATCGCAGGCTCATAAGCGACGCCATCTTCCGCCTTGCGTTTCATTGCCGCATAGAAACCGTTCGAGATCAGGTTGAGCAGCACGCGCGTGATCTCCTGCGACAGCAGCTCGGCTTCGCCGGCGGCCGGATCGAAATCCTTTTCCAGCCTGATCTGAAAACCCTGCTTCTCGACGCGGGCGCCGTGGTAGGCGAGGTTGAGGCTCTCGCCAACAAGCGTATTGATGTCGACAGCGCGCCGCTCACCCGAGCCATCGCGCGAGTGCATGAGCATATTCCTAACGATAGAGTCGGCGCGCTTGCCGTGCTGCACTACTTTTTCAAGATTGCCCTTCAGCAGCTTTGCGATTTCGTCAGTTTCTTGGCGCATCAGGTCGTTCAATGGCGCGGGCTTGAGGACCTCGCCTAGTTCATCGACCAGCTCCGCCGACAAGGCGGAGAAATTATTGATGAAATTAAGCGGGTTCTTGATTTCGTGGGCGATGCCAGCGGTGAGTTGGCCTAGCGAGGCAAGCTTTTCGGTTTGGATTAGCCGATCCTGCGCAGTGCGCAATTCGTCCAGCGATCGCGAGAGTTCCCGCGTACGTTCGCGGACTTTCTCTTCGAGAGACTCCCGTTCCCATTCAAGCGCTTGGTAGAAGCTCGCGTTGTTGATTGCGGTAGAGGTCTGGCTTACTAGGTTGGCTAGTCCGAGTAGGGCCTCACCGTCTTGGACAACCCGGCACTGATAAGGCGCTTGCCCCGCCGTATTTCCCGCGACCAGCAAGCGAATTGGGTTCTTCGGTTCCCCGCCCAACGGCAAGACGACGTACTCGTCCATACCGATGAGACGTCGCAGCGAGGTCAGCTCGCTGCGGCGGCAATCGGGCAAACACAGTACCCGATCAACGCCGGCATAAAGTGGTGCGAGCGCCAATGAGGCGGTGGGGAGTATCAGCTTGGCAATGCTGGTACTCTCTGCATCGTCATAGTATCCATCTATCGTCTCGATGGAGAAGATGTTCGCGTCGGATTGCTTCAGAAGAAAGAGGCATCGCTCGAAATTTAGTTCGTATAAAACGAATTGAGCGGCCAGCTGCAGGATCGTAGTAAGGTCGACGGTTGAGTTGAATTTCTTTCCAAGCTCGTAGAGCTGGCGATACGCGCTCATCTGACCGTCGAGATGCTCTTGCACTTCGTAGAGCTGAACCTCGGTTGTCACCAAGCGCTTGACCTCATCAGAGAGGCGCTGGTTTTCAATCCGGAGCCGATCAATCTCACTCACGCTACCGGTTTTTCCATGAGACGCGGGAGTTATAGCGGTACTGGACATTGGCTACTCAGTACACTGCTAATACTACGGCGGTGTAGTTGTGGAAATAGTCGTGTCCTCCTATCGGACCAATCTCTCCATAGGTGTAGAGACCTATCCATGGCACGGTGGGCCCAATTTTTTGCTGAAGCTTTTCCAGTATTTGGCTTTTTTGCTGGTCGCGGAACACGGCTTTCCCGCGGCCTATGCAGTCGAACTGAAACACCATTTTCGCCGCGCTATTTCCTAAAGTCGACTTGATTTCTTCGCCAATGCGTTCGACGCCAGCCGATATCTTTTCGTGGTCGCGCCGGCTCATCCAGATGCTCGTACCCTCTTCAACTTCGGTCGGAATTGTGATTGACCCCGCCTTGTCATCTTTTGTCGGCATGAAGCGGATCAAATAGTCGTCGTAGCCCTTGATTTGTTCGGGCGCTTTGAATGCCATGCAGAGACTGAGGACCGCCTTGCTCCAGTTGTCGATCTCATCACCGACGAGATATTCCTTTAGGACGTCGAGAACTGGCATACCGTCGATCTCGTAGATGACGTTGCCGGAGCAGCGAGTCACCTTACGTTCGCCGCCGATGGGGAGGCAGCCGTGGTTAACCGACCAAGCAAGCCGGGCTGATCCCGACAGCAGAACGCACACGACACCATCGGATGTGATCTGATCGTCGCAGTATTGATAAGTTTGTTTAAACTCCATGTTATCGGCCGACGTACCTCCAAACAAAGGCAGGTGACGATCAAGCTGCAATTCACTCTTTAGGCCTGCAGCGAACCGGTCAAAATTTAGGGTCAAGCCGTCTCCGAGCATGATCAGCCCAAGCGTGTCAGGCTGCACCTCGCAAGCCAAGTTCTGGGCGATGGTCCTTCCCGCGGCTTCCGAATCGGTCTTGAGGCCGGAGGCGATTGCGTTTTTGAAACTTAATTCATCGGAGCTGATGGTCATCACGGCTACTGAGAAGTTCGACTCGTCGGCTTCGACACCTGCGATGACTCCCCCGCCGGACCCGCCGGCGAGTGGAGCACTACCGGTGGCGGCGCGGACGGCGTCTAAGAGTGCGCGCTGTTCATATCCGACGGAAGCAAACATGAAGACGAAGTCGGGCCGGTCGATCCCGGCCGCCGCCAATGCTCTCTCGGCGGCCTCGCGTCCGGCTACCTTCGGATTTCGATGATGGCTCATCCCGACACCGGCATTCGTACCCATCAGCGTGACCCTTCAATTGGCGAAGACATTTATCGACGAGCCTCGCTTGTATCAGGATATCCCTGCACCTCCAGATCTAACTAGCGGTTCTTCGCAAAACTTCGGGCCGCTTTCCCATCGGGGGCGGCCTGCCGGAATGGGGGCGATTTATGTCCGAGAACAAGCGATGCCGGGCTGAAAAAGAACGCTGTACCGAAGCGGTCGTGCCGCAAACCACGATTGAGCCCGAGCCGAGGCCGGCAAGGTCCGGTTCGGCACGCTTGCGACATGCCGACCGAGTCCGAAAATGTCTACAGGCTGGACCGGTACTAATCTGCGGGCGGCCAAAACGACGCGAATGGCCCAAAGCGACGTGGTTAGACACCTCGCGTCCTGGATAGTGTTGCGGAGGGCAGCTCTGCGAATTGACGGCGATAGATTTCCGCGAACCGGCCGAGATGCGTGAAGCCATAAAGCCCCGCCACATCAGTTACGTTTGTCTCTTGTCCTGGACGCGATAAAGCGCGGTGGGCGGCGTTGAGCCGAAGTTCGGCCAGCAACGCTGCAGGCGGGCGCCCGAAAGCCTCCGCGCAACTTAAATGAAGCGTCCGCTCCTTTGAACCGACTGCCAGGCAAAGTTCGGTGATAGTCGGCGGATCGTCGAGCCGCTCATGAAAAATTTTGAGGACCGCTCTCGCGACGCGAGCGCGACTGTGCAAGGGCTCAATGATTTCCGCCGACGGAATCATGTTGAGGACAACGTCAAGAATACAAGACTCTACGTGGGACAACCCTTGTCCGCCAAGATAGCTGTTCGGCTGCATCTGGAGTCTTTGCAAGAGACTGGCAAGCGAACCCGCGCGTCGGGTCATCTCAGCAGCAGTCACTTGCCACCTTGGCGAAGGAAGATTGACATCGAACCTGTCGATTCCCCGCCGAGTCTGGATCCAGCGATCAATCATCGGCGTCGGCAGCACGATGACCATCATCTCGGTTGGACCCGTTGCGGTGAAGCCGACATCGTCGCGCGATGTTGCAGCCAGAAGTTCACCAGCGCGCGCCGGTCGGCGTCTGACGTGCAATGAGCCCCCGGCTGAAATTGGCAGTCCGAAAACCCAAGTACCCGCGGGCGCACTGCCGCTCTGCAGTACTCCGGGCGACCAGCTGATACGGGCCAATTGCAACTGGTCCATCAGCAGTTGAGTCAATTGTCCCTGAAAGCGGCCACGCCCAATCTGCTCGTATTCCAGATTCCATGCGAGCGGGCTCGCCGCCATTGCGTCGATATCATCGAAACGCCCTCGGACGAATTGAGGCCCGGAGGTTGGCCTTGGGGGGGAAATCGACATGATGCAAATACCTTGAAGTATGGACCCAGCTTACACGAGATTTTGCAGAAAGCGGATAGTTCGTCGGTCGTTTTGCAGAATTCGGATAGTCGCATCGCCCGCTGTGACATCACTGGCGTAGACGTAAGGCGCCGACTACTGTCGATAATGAATGCCACCGATGCTGACGTATCCAAGGGAGAAAGCGATGAAGCGAGTAATACCACGATGCGGCATTTTGATCGGAGCAGCGCTCATGATGACCGTTTCCTTGAACCCCGCTGCGAATGCACAGAACGGCGACGCCGAAAAGCTGCTCAAGGGTATGGCGGACTATGTTTCCAGCCAAAAAACGCTCGCGGTGACGTACGACTCCGATATCGAGGTTATTACGTCAAAACTGCAGAAAATCCAGTTTACTAGCTCTGGGCAGGTGCAATTGAGCCGCCCGGACAAGCTTCGGGCCACCCGCACGGGCGGCTACCGCGACGTTGAGATCGTGTTCGACGGTAAGATGCTGACCGTCAACAACAAGGACGGCAAGGATTACGCCCAGATCGAGGCCGCCGGCACCGCCGAGGAATTGATTGATGTGCTCCGGGAAAAGCATGGTGTCGTCGCGCCCGGCGCCGACCTGCTCCTTACCAACGTCTTCAATGTCATGATGACTGACGTGATTGAGGCCGCAGTCATCGGCAAAGGGGTCATCGACGGCGTAGAGTGCGACCACCTCGCATTCCGTAGCGTAGAAACAGACTGGCAAATATGGATTGAATCCGGTGCCAAGCCGATCCCGCGCAAGTACGTGATTACCAGCAAGGGCATCGGCGAAGCGCCGCAATACACCCTGCGGATCAAGGAATGGAAGACCGACGTGGCGGCCGACGCCTTTGCGTTCAAGGCGGATCCATCCTTCAAGAAGATCGCGCTCGGCGATCTCTCCGATATCGACGAAGTCCCGCAGGGCACCACCAAGACAGGAGACAAGAAATGATCCGAACAACATTATTCCGTCTGTCGTTCGCAACCGTCCTCGGCGCCGGCGCCCTTTTATGGGGAGGTCAACTGCCCCTCGACGGACAGTCATCGATGGTGTCGTCCGCCGAAGCCAGGATCGGCCGTCCGCTAACGCCAATGAGTTACGCCGGCGTTGCGCGGCGGACCACGCGCCGGGCCGTGGCGGTCGGCGCGGTGGCAGTAGGTGGAGCAGCGGTCGTGGCAGCACCGATGGTGGTTGCGCCCGCATGCACGCAAGTCGCTGATGCTTACGGACGGATCGTCACAGTCTGCCGGTAAGACGTTTTCTAAACGATGAGACAGAAGCCGCAACGCTCCGGAGCGCTGCGGCTTCCTGACCAGCATTCGGCTCAACGGAAAACATTCCGAGTTTCCGAACGGAGGAGGCAAAGATGAAGCTATCGATTTCATTGTCAGCGCTGCTAATCGCAGGGTTCACGGTCGCAAGCAGTGAACCGGCCAGTGCCGTGGTCTACTGCCAGTACATCTCTTATCCGGCCGGTTGCGTTGTAAGACCCGGCGTGCGGCTGGTGGCGCGGCCGGTCGCGCGCGCCGTGGTGGCCCCCGGCGTCGGTCGGGTGGGAACGCCGATGAATCGCGGCGGTCCCGTCAATCGCGTAGGCCGACGCTGATCTTCAGGTAAGACGCCATGCTTGAAAACAGGTTGGCGTCTCATTGCGTCTCATTAGGGAAAAAGTCATGAAAAAGTTCGGCATAAGCTTCGCTCTGGTTGCTTTGCTCGCAGGTGTAGCTGGTTATAGCACGCCATCGCGAGCCGAAACCGGTCAGGTTGCCGTCGTGTTCACGAAAGGCGGATTCATCGTCGGGGTCGGCGGTGGTGAAGGTGTGCTTACCTTCAAAGGCAAGCGCTATCCATTTACCGTTTCGGGCATGAATATCGGCTTCACGATCGGAGCCTCGACAACCAAGCTGGTCGGACGGGCCGTCAATCTGAATAGTCCGGCTTCGTTTGAAGGCAGTTACAGCGCGATCGGAGCCGGCGGTGCGATTGCGGCCGGGGCTGCAGGCGTTCAGTTGCAGAATGCCAATGGCGTGATCCTGCAGCTCAGCGGCCCGAAAGTCGGCGCTGAAGTGTCGGCAGCAGTGGGCGGCGTAACGGTCCGTTTTAAATAGGTGTGAGGCGATCAGGGCGCGCCGAGCGGTCGCGCGCCTCAGGGGTCAGATATTCATGGAGAAAATCAAATGTCTGTAAAGAAACTCATATTCTGTTGCGCCGGTATTATGATTGCGGGACCGGCCTTTGCCCAGGTCGAACTCAAGACCTATGCGAACCGTGATGGCTATCTCGACGTCCAGAAGCTGACCTGCGCACAATTGGCAGGCACATTTCAGGAAGACGCAGATTATCTCGCCGCCTGGTATAGCGGTTGGTACAACGGCCTTGCCAAGAAGCACATGATGCAGGTTTCCCGCGCCAAAGCGTTGCAACACGAGGTCATCGTTCATTGCAAAGCCAATCCGGGCAAGAAGGTCATTGAGGCGATCGATGTCGTTTTCAAGGATTACCGGAGCGATCAGGGAATCAAGATGAAAAAGTGATCATGGCATGGATCGTTTTGAGCCACGGCTTTGAGGCCTTAGTGCAACAGCAAAGTGAGATTTTTCCCGCAAGCTTGCTTTTGCGTTGCTCTCAGATGTACCGAGGGTCGACGATATCGGGGGGGCGGGAATGAGGCGCGCTATCTCTAAACGAAGGAATGGTTGCCGGCTCGTTCAGGCCAGCATTAGCGTCACTGTGCTTGCGTTCGGCATGCTGTCCGGGCCGGTTCATGCCGACGAAGCCGGCGTATCGTACTGGCTCCCCGGCCGCTTCGGCAGCCTCGCAGCCGCACCCACCGTCCCGGGCTGGTCCATGGCCGAGGTGTATTATCACACCACCCTAGCGGCGTCGGGCGCTACAGCGGCGGCGAGAGAAATTCAAATCGGCAGGATTCCGGCGTCAGTCAACGTTAGCTTGAACCTTAATCTGAATGCGCAGGCTGATCTCATCTTGCTCAATCCCACCTATACTTTCGCGACGCCTGTGCTCGGTGGACAGCTCGCCATTGGGGTGACCGGCCTGTTTGGACGGTCGAGCGCCAGTATTGACGGGACGCTGACGGCGGCGGTTGGCTCCTTTGCGGTAACCCGCACAGGCTTCCTGGGAGATTCAATCACTTCCGTCGGCGACCTCTATCCGCAGGCGACGTTGAAGTGGAACGCCGGCGTGCACAACTTCATGACCTATGTGACCGGTGACATTCCCGTTGGCGCCTACGATTCCAGCCGCCTCGCCAACCTCGGCATCGGCCATGCCGCGATCGATGGCGGCGGCGGCTACACCTACTTCAATCCGGCAACCGGGCACGAATTCTCGGCGGTCGCGGGCTTTACCTATAATTTCAAGAACAAGGATACGAACTATCAGAACGGCATCGATTTCCACATCGACTGGGGTGCTTCCAAGTTTCTGTCGAAGCAGGTGTTCGTCGGACTTGTTGGGTACGGATATCAACAAATCACCGACGACTTCGGTCAACACCCCCTTCTGGGTGGATTCCGGTCGCGTGTTCTGGGAATCGGGCCGCAGATTGGATTCTTGTTTCCGGTAGGCGACATGCAGGGTTATCTCAATCTCAAGGGCTACGGCGAATTCGAGGCCGCCAATCGGCCATCGGGATGGAATACCTGGCTGACATTCTCCATCTCGCCGATGGCGCCCGCCAGCACCGTGGCGCCAACGCGTCGAATCGCGACGAAGTGACGCTATCAAAAGAGTGCGATTTTCTGAGCGTGCGTTAAGAGACGAGGTACGCCTGCTACGACATACGGCACGATTAAAAAGGGGAGCGGGGCTGTCGAATTCGATTTTGCGCTGTGGTCTTCCAAGCCGTTTCGAGGAAGCCTAACATCACCACAACTCTGAGCTTACTATATTCTTTACTGACGTCACAGGTGTCAAATGATGATTCGTCTGTCTTACATTTCCGCTGCCGCGCTCGCCGGCGTTTGTGCTTGCGTGTTTGCCACCGTCGTCGCTGCGGAAGACCAAACCACGGACATAGGCACGCTCGACAAGGAGACCGCCGATAAGGCGTTCCCCACCAAGCCGGCGTACTCGCCATATGCCGGTCGCAATTTCCCGACACGGCCGCTTTTCGGCGACACGCACCTCCACACCTCTTACTCGATGGACGCCGGCGCGTTCGGTGCCAGGCTCGGCCCGAAGGACGCCTATCGTTTCGCCAAGGGCGAGGAAGTTATCGCTTCCAGTGGGCAACGCGCCAAACTTTCACGTCCCCTGGATTTCCTGGTGGTCTCGGACCATTCGGATGGCATGGGCTTTTTCCCGCAACTGATGGGAGGCGATCCTGGCCTGCTCGCGACGACACAGGGCCGGAAGTGGTACGATGAGATCAATTCCGGCAAAGGCGCGGCGGCCGCCATTGATATCATCACCAGCTTCGGCAAAGGGCTAATGCCCAAGGGCTTCCCCACGCCGGGAACGCCGGCCTATCGCAGCGCCTGGCGCGAAACGATCAAGGCGGCGGAGGAAGCCAACGATCCCGGCCGCTTCACTGCTTTCATTGGCTATGAGTGGACCTCGGGTGAGGGCGGCAACAATCTTCATCGCAATATCATTTGGCGAGATAGTGGAGCAAAGGCCAGTCTCGTTGAGCCCTACACCACGTTGCCGCCGTTGGGCAGTCCAAATCCTCGAGATCTCTGGAAGTGGATGGCGATGGTTGAGGAAAAAACTGGCGCAGAAATTCTTGCGCTTGCGCACAACGGCAATTTAAGCAACGGCCGCATGTTTCCGATCATCGAGTCGTTCAACGGCAAGCGGATCGACCGCGAATATGCGGAGAACCGCATGAGATGGGAGCCGCTTTATGAGGCAACCCAGATCAAAGGCGACGGCGAGACCCACCCATTTCTTTCGCCCAACGACGAGTTCGCGAACCATGAGCGCTGGGACAAAGGCAACCTTGATCTAACAGTGGTGAAAAAGCCGGAGATGCTTGAATTCGAGTACGTCCGTTCGGCATACAAGAACGGCCTCAAGATGGAGGCCGAACTCGGCGTAAATCCCTACAAGTTCGGCCTGGTCGGCAGTACCGATTCGCATACCGGACTCTCGGCGGTCGAGGAGGACAATTTTTTCGGCAAGACATCTTCTTCCGAACCAAATGCCGGTCGCGCGATGCATCCTTTCGTCAAGACTGACAAGGCGGTATTCATGGGCTGGGAGACGACGGCGGCCGGCTACGCCGCGGTATGGGCAACGGAAAACACCCGCGAGGCGATCTTCGACGCCATGAAGCGGCGCGAGACCTACGCAACCACCGGCCCGCGCATGGCCGTTCGCTTCTTCGGCGGCTGGGATTTTGAGGCTGTCGACGCTAACAACCGCACGCCGGCCCGAATTGGCTATGCCAAGGGCGTGCCGATGGGCGGAGACTTGAGCAACGCGCCAAACGGAAAGTCGCCTTCATTTCTTGTCGCCGCCTTGAAGGATCCGATCGGCGCGAACTTGGACCGGATCCAGGTCATCAAAGGCTGGGTCGGAAAAGATGGCCAGGCGCAGGAACGAGTTTACGACGTCGCAGTATCTGGAGACCGCAAGATTGACGCCGACGGCCGCAGCCGAACCTCGGTCGGCAGCACCGTCGATGTCACGAATGCGACATGGACGAACACGATCGGCGCGGGCGAGATGATCACGGTCTGGAAAGACCCCGAATTCGATCCGGCGTTGCGCGCCTTCTACTATGTACGCGTGATCGAAATTCCGACGCCGCGCTGGACGGCGTATGACGCAAAATACTTCGGCATCAAGTTGCCGGCGGAAGTCAGGATGACGACTACCGAACGCGCTTATACCTCTCCGATTTGGTACACTCCCTGACGTCGACTACATTCATGACGCGCGGGCGTGAGGATAGAGTAGTTGGCCTAAACCATGACAACCTCGTTATGAGGCGGCGGCAAGGTTGTAGCCGCTTTCTGATGCATCCCCGCTGGAGGAGCGACCATGAACACTTCTAGTAACGCCCCTGTCTCCAGATTTGCGCTTGCTGCGTTGCTGACGGCGGGACTTTCCAGCTTCGCGCTGGCGCAGGATGCGGTTCACACCGATATTGGCGTCATGGACAAGGCCACGGCCGATCGGGTTATGCCTAAGAGGGCGTACTCGCCGTATGCCGGGCGCACCTTCCCTACGCGACCGTTCTTCGGCGACACGCACCTGCACACGTCACTCTCTTTCGATGCCGGTGCAGCCGGTGCTCGGGTCGGCCCGAGAGAAGCCTATCGTTTTGCACGTGGCGAGGAAGTGATGGCCTCCAGCGGACAGCCGGCCAAGCTGTCGCGACCGCTGGATTTTTTGGTTGTCGCGGACCATTCCGACAATATGGGGTTTGTGACCGATCTGTTCGCAGGAAAGCCAAACATCCTCGCAGACCCGCTGGGCCGAAAATGGTACGACATGATTCAGGCTGGCAAAGCCGGTGACGCGGCTCTGGAGCTAATTGGCACTTTCTCGCAAGGGAAGTTTCCAAAAGCGCTAACTTATCTGCCTGGCACGCCGGGTTATCGTTCGACTTGGCAACAGATCGTGAAAGCGGCCGAGGAGGCTAACGAACCCGGTCGGTTCACCGCGTTTATCGGCTTTGAATGGACGTCACTTGATAAAGGCAATAACCTGCATCGCAATGTGATCTTCCGCGATGGTGGTGACAAGGCTCTGCGAATTGAGCCGTATACCACCGTTCCTCCCCTCGGTAGCCCAAATCCCCGGGATCTTTGGAAGTGGATGGCCGCTTACGAGGACAAGACGGGCGGCAGCTTGCTCGCGATAGCGCATAACGGCAATCTATCAAATGGAACGATGTTTCCAATCATTGAGTCGTTCAATGGGCGCCCTGTCGATCGCGAATATTCCGAGCAGCGCGCTAAATGGGAAGTTCTTTACGAAGCAACGCAAATGAAGGGCGATGGCGAAGCGCATCCAGTGCTGTCGCCTACCGACGAATTTTCGCGCTTCGAACGGTGGGACAAAGGTAATCTAGACATGAGCGAGGCCAAACGGCCGGAGATGCTCGAATTCGAGTATGCGCGTTCAGCCTTGAAGAACGGCCTCAAGCTAGAGAAGGAACTCGGCGTAAATCCATATAAATTTGGAATGGTGGGAAGTACCGATTCACATACGGGACTTGCAACCGCCGATGACGACAATTTCTTCGGCAAGGCCACACCTTATGAACCCAACAAATCGCGCTGGGAGCACGCCTTCCTGAGTGGCAAAGCGGGAAAACTGACGGCTTGGGAAATGACAGCCTCTGGATACGCGGCTGTCTGGGCGACCGACAACACCCGCGAGGCGCTGTTCGATGCCATGCAACGCAAGGAGACCTACGGAACCACGGGACCGCGCATGATCGTTCGCTTCTTTGGTGGATGGGAATTCGAGGCCAAGGATGCTCAGACGCGGAGCCCCGCGGTGACGGGGTACACGCGTGGAGTGCCGATGGGTGGTGATCTACGTAGCGCGCCAGCCGGCAAGGTCCCTACCTTTCTGGTCGCCGCGCTCAAGGACCCAATCGGGGCTAACCTGGATCGCTATCAAATCGTCAAGGGCTGGATCTCAGCAGATGGTAAACTGAACGAAAAGGTTTACGACGTCGCATGGTCGGGCGACCGCAAACCGGGAACTGACGGAAAGCTGCCGTCAGTCGGCAGCTCGGTCGATGTAGCCAATGCCAACTGGACCAATACAATTGGATCACCCGAACTGATCAGTGTGTGGAAGGACCCTGATTTCGATCCAGCGTTGCGCGCATTCTACTACGGTCGCGTGATTGAAATCCCGACGCCGCGCTGGACGGCATACGATGCAAAATACTTTGACATCAAGATGCCGGCGGAAGTCACGATGACGACCACTGAACGCGCGTATACCTCACCGATCTGGTACACACCTTGATCTCGCGGTTGCTCAGAGAGCCGTTACTCCAGTTTCTAGCCCTTGGTACGATCCTGTTCGCGCTTCACGGGCTCGTCGGAAAGCGCAGCGCGGAAGCCCCCGAGAAAATCGTGGTTTCCGCTTCGCGGATCGCCAACCTGGGTGAGGGATTCGCGCGGACGTGGCAGCGGCCTCCGAGCGAGCAGGAATTGCAGGGCCTGATCGAGGACTATGTTCGAGACGAAGTGTTCTACCGTGAGGGCAGAGCGGCCGGCTTGGACCGCGACGACGTCATCATACGCCGGCGTGTGCGGCAGAAGATGGAATTTCTGGCTGAGGCAATGTCCGCACCAGAGCCGACTGACGAGCAGCTTTCTTCTTATCTCGCTTCCAATCCGGAGCAATTTCGTATCGAAGATCAAATCACATTCCATCAGGTCTTCTTGAGCGCCACGCGGCGCGCGAACACCATCGAGAGCGACAGCAGACAGATTGCGAATGTTCTTGCTCGCGCCGATAGCAACGTGCCGACCGCAGCGCTCGGCGATCCGTTCCTGCTTGGGGAAGAGTTCCGCCGCGTTTCGCCAAGCAAGCTATCGAGTATATTTGGTGAAAGCTTCGCAAAACAGATTTCCGGCATGGCGCAAGGCAAATGGCAGGGACCGATTTCTTCTGGCTTCGGGCAGCATTTCGTCTTCGTCAGCGAACTAAATTCTGGAAATCTGCCGCCGCTCGATGACGTCCGGCCAGCCGTTCGCCGGGAGTGGGAGAACGCTCGCCGCCGGGAGGCGGAACAGAAACTCTACGCCTCGCTTCGGGAGCGTTACGATATTGTCGTAGAGGCGCCTCGGGCAAAGGCGGCGGAGGCCGCCGGTCAATGAATCGTTTCCGCTGGTTTTTCGTTGTTTTGGCGGTGTTACTGGCGCAACCCGCGGTCTCGGACGAGCTTCGGCCGGGCTATCTTGAGATGCGCCAGACTAGCCCCAGCGCCTATAATCTGCTTTTCAAAATCCCCGCGCGGGGAGAAGATTTGCGGCTCGCGATCTACGTCAAACTGCCGGAAGGTACTCAAGACGTAGGACTGCCGCGAGCGTCGTTCAGCGACGGGGCCTATATCGAACGTCGTAGCATTCGGCGGGAAGCCGGACTCGCCGGGCAGGCAATATCGATTGAGGGCCTGTCGGCAACATCGACGGATGTGCTCGTTCGGGTCGAAACCCTCGAAGGCGCAATCCAGACCGAACGGCTTTCTCCGACAAAAACGTCGTTCGTGCTTCAAGCCGTGCCGGGTCCGGGAGAAGTGGCCGCGACGTATCTGGTGCTGGGCGTCGAGCACATTCTTTTCGGCTTCGATCACTTGCTGTTTGTACTGGCGCTGGTGATTCTGGTTCGCGACTGGCGCCGTGTCTTCCTGACCGTCACTGCATTTACGTTGGCACACAGCCTCACGCTTGCGGCGGCAACACTGGGCTTCGTGAGCGTACCCGGTCCGCCTATTGAAGCCGCGATTGCGCTGAGCATCGTGCTGGTTGCCGTCGAGATCATCAATGATCGGCGCGGAACTCCGTCGTTTGCGGCGCGATGGCCTTGGCTGGTCGCATTTTGCTTCGGGTTATTGCACGGCTTCGGCTTTGCCGGAGCTTTGGCAGAGGTGGGATTGCCGCATCACGCCATTCCGATCGCGCTTCTGTTCTTCAATCTGGGCGTGGAAATTGGACAATTAGCTTTTGTTGGTGCGGTGTTGGCAGCAGGCTTGGTGCTCCACTGGGCCGCGGCCGTCCGGTTCGAGCCCGCTCGAGTACAACGAATTACAAGTGGCCTCGACATGTGCGCGACTTACGTGATCGGTTCAATTGCCGCCTATTGGCTGATCGAAAGGACCTCCGCTTTTTTTGTATGAAGTGAAGAAAGATTACGGCGTCGCCGTCAGGTCGGGCTGATTTTAGTGACGTCCCTTTCTGGGCATCGCGGAATTTTCGAATTGCGGTGAAAGCGACCGATGCGTAACGGAAGGCCGATAGATCCATCAGGGAGGAATTCCGCTGCCGCGCGGCGAGGTTCGCGTATTGCGGAAGGGCATCGCCGGTGTCTCGGGCTTGCCGTCGTATCGCTCCTGATTCTGACTGAAGCTGCGGAGGCACAGAGCCTGGCAGCCCTTCCGCCGGGCCAGCTTCCGCCGGTGACAGTTACAGCGCCGGAAACGAGATCCCAAAAGCGGGTCAGGCAGCCGCCGCGCGAGCGGGACGCGCGAAACGGTTCAACCGTTCAAAATAGCCAGCCTGCGCCGCCGCCTGCCAGCGTAACGTCCGGGTCTGCGACCTTGGGTTCGGCGGACCTTCAGCCCACCGCCGCCAGCGAAATTCGCGTTACCGGCGAGCAGTTCAACGCGCGGCCGGCGTCGCGGGTCGGCGAATTGCTGGAAATCGTGCCTGGGCTGATCGTGACCCAGCATTCCGGCGAGGGCAAAGCCAACCAGTATTTTTTGCGCGGTTTTAATCTTGATCACGGCACGGATCTGGCGATCTCCGTCGACGGCATGCCGGTCAACATGCCGACCCACGGCCACGGACAGGGCTACGCCGATATCAATTTTCTGATTCCGGAACTGGTGCAGTCGGTCAACGTCCGCAAGGGACCGTATTTCGCCGACCAGGGCGATTTTGCCTCCGCCGGCGCTGTCGGGATCGACTATCTCAACAAGCTGCCGAAGAATCTCGCCGAAATCACCGTCGGCAGTTACGGCTACCGGCGCGGGCTCGCGGCAGGATCGACCGCGGTCGGCGAGGGCACGCTGCTCGCGGCCGTCGAGGCCAACAAGTATAACGGGCCGTGGGATGTGCCTGATCATGTCCGCAAGCTGAATGGCGTGCTGCGCTACAGCCAGGGCACCGCCACGGACGGCTTTACGCTGTCGGGGATGGCCTATTCCAACGGCTGGAATTCAACAGATCAGGTGGCGCAGCGCGCCATCGATCAGGGCGTCATCGGTCGGCTCGGCTCGCTCGATCCGACCGATGGCGGAACGTCGAGCCGTTTGTCGCTCTCGGGCAATTGGGCGCAATCGAGCGCGTACGGCCAGAGCAAGATCAATGCCCATGTGATCCGCTCGCAGCTCACCCTGTTCAATAATTTCACCTACTTCCTCGATGATCCCGTCAATGGCGACCAGTTCAGCCAGCTCGATAAGCGCACCGTCTATGGGCTCAACGCCAGCCACGCTTTCGATGTCCGCCTTGCCGGGATCGAGACCCAGACCCGCGTCGGCCTGCAGACGCGTGGCGACGACATTCAGGTCGGGCTGTTCAAAACGTTGCAGCGTGAGCTGCTCTCGACCGTACGCGAAGACAATGTCAGGCAAGGCAATGTCGGCCTGTGGGCCGATACAACGGCGCGGTGGACCGACTGGCTGCGCACCACGGTCGGCATCCGCGAGGATTATTTCGCCGGCCGCGTCGTCAGCGACGCGCCGGCCAATTCCGGGAGCGCGCAGGCGTCAATGACCAGCCCAAAAGCAGGCATCGTTCTCGGTCCCTGGTTCAAGACCGAATTCTACGGCAATGCCGGTTACGGCCTGCACTCCAACGATATCAGGGGCGCGACGATTACGGTCGATCCCAACGACAAGGTGACGCCGCTGGATCGGGTGCCGCTGCTGGTGCGGTCGAAGGGTGCCGAGATCGGGTTTCGGACCAAGGCGATCGAAGGCCTCACCAGTTCGCTGGCGGTGTTCGTGCTGGATTTCAATTCGGAATTGCTGTTCGTCGGCGACGCCGGCACCACCGAGCCGAGCCGCCCCAGCCGGCGCGTCGGTGTCGAATGGACCAACCAGTACAAGATACTGCCGTGGATGACGCTGGATTTCGATTTCGCTTACACCCGCGCCCGCTTCACCGATTTCGATGCCGTCGGCAATCGCATTCCCGGTGCGCCGGCGCTGGTCGCGAGCGGCGGCGTGACGTTCGGCGGCGACAACGGCTGGTTCGGCGCGTTGCGCGCGCGCTATTTCGGGCCGCGTCCCCTGATCGAGGACGACAGCGCACGTTCGCAGGGATCGCTGATCTTCAATGCGCGGGCCGGCTACAAATTCGACAATGGGCTACGGCTGCAGCTCGACGTGCTCAACCTGTTCGACGCGCAGACCAACCAGATCGAATATTATTATCTGTCGCGGCTGCCGGGTGAGCCGATCGGCGGTGTTGCCGATCGCCATGTGCATCCGGCGGAGCCGTTAGCCGTGCGGCTGACACTGGCAGGAAGGTTTTGATCACCTTGGATTGCGCGTCGAAGAAGCGGGAATCCTCCCTCATTTTAAGAGGCTTCGAATACGCTTTATGAACGAACGACCGAAAAACTGCGGCCGTGTTTTTCGATAGGCAGCTTTTGGCGCAAAGCTGCCGTTCACGGGCATGTCCGCTCGTGGGGGTAGAACAGAAGTCGGATTTCGGGACCTTCTGGTCCGTTGATGACCCAAAGCGGACATCGGGTCGCAGTTCTGGAACTTGTTGCCCTTCCCTTTCTCACTCGCCGTCCCGTCTTGAAG
>NZ_JAFCLY010000062.1:0-45381 GCF_018130185.1 Bradyrhizobium sp. AUGA SZCCT0182
GCTCTATCCAGCTGAGCTACGGGTGCAGTGGGGCTTCATTTAGCCGATTGGTCTGGCATCGGCAACGGCCTTTGGGGCACCTTGAGGCGCCCGGCAATACGAAGGTGGCAGGACGGCGGGCCTCATCCCCGTCAAAAATCTGATCCGTTCTGCCGGATTGGTGCTAGTCTTGGTTTGTTGATCTTCTCGACCATCGATGGGGACGTCCGATGTATAAGAAGGTTCTTCTGGCCTATGACGGGTCTGTTGAGGGCCGGCGCGCCCTGCGGGAGGGCGCCAAGCTCGCGCAAATGTGCCGTGCCGAGGTCTTCCTGCTGGCGGTTGTCGAGGTTTCCTCGATCATGACGCCGGAGGCCGGGCTCACCATTCCGATCGAACTGCAAACCGAAGACTACAAGGCGATCCTGGCCGAAGGCACGGAGCGGCTGAAGGCGGTGGGCTTTACGCCGACCTCGCGGCTGGAGGTGGGAGATGCCGGGCAAAAGATCGCGGAAGTGGCCGAGGAAATCGGCGCGCATCTCGTGGTCGTCGGGCATCGCCCGCAAGGGCCGCTGGCGCGGTGGTTCGGTTCCGTCGGCAGCTATCTGGTCAAGCGGCTGCGCTGCAGCGTGCTGGTCGCCCAGACCGAGATCAGCGACGATGAATTCGAGCGGCTGAAGCCGCCGGCCGAGACGGCAGCCTAGGCTCAGTTTTGCACCGCGCCGGATCGATCGAAGAGATCGTTACGCCGGAACGATGATCTTGCCGATCGGCCATAGCGCGATGCCGGCGAGTTTGAGGTGTGCCCAGGCGAAGGGAATGCCGATGATGGTCACGGCCAGCACGATCGCCGTGACGACATGCGCGAGCGCCAGCCACCATCCCGCCAGCACCAGCCAGATGATGTTGCCGACGACGCCGAGCGGCCCGGTGCCGATATCCTCCTCACCGGTATAGAGGTCGCGCGACACCGCCCTGAACCCGAACGGAAACAGCGTGTAGGCCGCGATATTGAACGCCGCCCGTGCCCAGGGCAGGCCGATGATGGTGATGGCCATGATCACGGCGGCCACCAGCCAGCCGAATGCCATCCACGCGCCGCCAAGCACGATCCAGACAATATTCAGAAGTAGCGAGACCGGTGACATGGCCCATCTCTACCGTGCCGGGGACGCCATTGAAACTCAAAAAGCCCGCTGCGGCAGGAATTGGCTTGTGCGCGTCGGCATCCGGAACTCGATTGCCGCAGGCCGTTCAGGCGCTAAACTGCTTTCCAATACGATCCGAACAACAGGCGTCCTTTAGGGAGAAGCGTCGATGCGTCCGCTCGAATTCGGCTGGTATCTGCCCACGCACGGCGACACCACGGCCTATGGGCTGATGGAGGCGCAGGTCGCAGGTTCCCCTGAACTCTGTGATCGCGTGGTGCAGGCGGCGGAAGCGGCCGGATTCGAATATTTGCTGATACCGGTGGGCTCGGTGTGCTGGGAGGCATGGATCACGGGCGCGTTCATGGCGGCGCGGTCGCGGACGATCAAGCCGCTGATTGCAGCAAGGCCCGGCTACATCAATCCGGTGCTGCTGGCCAAGATGATCTCGACCTTCGACCAGATGTCGGGCGGCCGCATCTGCATCAATCTGATTGCCGGCCAGAACGAGAGCGAGGTCGAAGGCGAGGGCGTGCGTTACGCCAAGGAGGAGCGCTACGCGCTGATGGAGGAGGAGGTCTCGATCCTCAAGGCGCTGTGGACCACGCGCGGCCCGGTGACGTTCGAAGGCAAGTTCCACAAACTGTCGGGCGCGCATATCAGGCCGCGTCCCTTGCAGCAGCCATTTCCAAAATTCTATCTCGGCGGCGGCTCGCGCCAGGCCTGGGAATTGTCGGCGAAACATTCCGACGTGCATCTGTTCTGGGGCGACCTGCCGGAACGGATCGCCGGAAACATCGCCGAGATCAGGCAGATGGCCCGTGCCCATGACCGCGAGAACGACATCGGATTCGGCATGCGGCTGCAGGTGATCTGCCGTGAAAACGAAGCGGACGCCTGGGAGGCCGCCGATCAGCTGGTGCGTCACGCCACCGACCGGCAGAAGCAGGAGATGAAGACGCTCTACAACAAGTCAGAGGCGAACCTGCGCGTGCAGCAGCTTGCCCGCGACCATGGCGACCTGCTGCTGCCGCATCTATGGACCGGCATCACCAAGGTTCGCCCGGGTGCCGGCATCGCCGTCGTCGGCAATCCCGCGCAATGCGCGGATACGCTGCAGCAATTCATCGATGCTGGCTGCCATTCGTTCTGCCTGTCCGGCTATTTGCACGACGAGGAGGCCGAGCGTTTCGGCCGGATGATCCGCCCCATCCTCGCCGAGAACAATCGGGGTCGCTGGGCTGCGTAGGGCCGCGCGGGTCGACATCGCGGGTCAGGCCGAGGCGAGCGCGGCTTCGCTGCCAACGCCGATCAACCGCCGCACCTCGGCAGCCGGCTTGGGGGCACTGAACAGGTAGCCCTGCATCTGGGTGCAGCCGAGCCTCTTCAGCAAGGCCTTCTGCTGTTCGGTTTCGACGCCCTCGGCGGTCGTGATCATGTTGCGCGAAGTCGCAATGTTCACCACCGCCTGCACGATCGTCTCCGAGCCGTCGACCTCGATGTCGCTGACGAAGCAGCGGTCGATCTTGATCTTGTCGAACGGGAAGCGCTTCAGATAGCTCAGCGAGGAGAAGCCGGTGCCGAAATCGTCGAGCGCGATGCGCACGCCGATGGCGCGGAGCTGATGCAGGATCGCCAGCGCGGTCTCGTCGTCATGGATCAGGACCGCCTCGGTGATTTCGATTTCCAGCCGATCTGGCGGCAGGCGGGAGGTGGCAAGTGCGCCCATGATCCGAAGTGCGAGTGTCTGGGATCTCAACTGGACTGGCGAGACGTTGACGGCGAGTCGCACATGGGCCGGCCAGCTGGCGGCCTCGATGCACGCCGTCTGCAGCACCCAATCGCCGAGCTCGTTGATCAGGCCGATATCTTCCGCCAGCGGGATGAATTCCGCCGGCGAGACCATGCCGCGTCCGGGGTGGCGCCAGCGCAGCAGCGCCTCGCAGCCCACCACCTCGTTGCTGCCGAGGTCGAGCAGCGGCTGATAGTGAATTTCGAAACCGCGATCGACCATCGCCTGCCGCAGGTCCTGCTCCATGGTCAGCCGCGCCTTGGCGCGGGCATCCATGACCGGCTCGAAGAAACGATGGGTGCGGCGGCCTTCGGCCTTGGCGCCGTACATCGCCAGATCGGCGCTCTTGATCAGCTGGTCGAGATCGGTGCCGTCCTGCGGCGCCAGCGCGATGCCGATGCTGGCGTCGGTCGAGAGTTGATGGCCGAGGCAATGATGGGGTTGCCGGATCGCCTCCTGGATCCGCGTCACGAATTCGACGACGTCGTCGCGGTCGCCGGCCGCGGTCTGGATTACGGCGAATTCGTCGCCGCCGAGCCGCGCAATCAGATCGGTCGGCTTGAGGCAGTCCTTGATACGGGAGGCGACGGCCTTCAACAGTTCGTCGCCGACATGATGCCCGAGCGAGTCGTTGATGCCCTTGAATTCGTCGATATCGATATAGAGCAGCGCGAATTGTTCGCCGCCGACGGCCTTCTGCAACTCGCGCTCGATCTGTTCGCGGAACAACACCCGGTTCGGCAAGTCGGTCAGCGCGTCGTAATGCGCGAGATGGGCGATCTTTTCATCGGCGCGGCGACGCTCGGTAACATCCTCGACGACATGGACGATGTAGCTGGGCTCGCCGGCCTGATTGCGAATTCCGAGCCGTCTGGAGGTGATGTAGCGACGGCCCATCGCCTGGGTTTCCCAGAGATGCTCGTCCTTGAACAGGCCGTCGGCGGATCGCAGCGCCTTGTCGTCGTCGGCCGTGACGATGTCGGCGGATGCTTGCGGAAATATGTCGAAGGCGGTTTTGCCGATGATGCTGTCGCGGGAAATGCCGAATTGAGTTTCGGCCACGCGGTTGGCCAGAAGGTAGCGGCGATCCCGGGCGCCCTTCACGGTGATCTGCGAGGGGATGTGATCGATGATCTGGCTCAGGAAAGCATGGTTGCGGTCGCGTTCCTGCTCGAGTTTGCGACGCTCGGTGACATCTTCGATGGTGGCGATCCAGCAGCCATGCGCCAGCGGCCGGCTGATGGCCAGGAAGCTTCGCCCGTCCGGGCACTGCATCATGCTGTGGTCGGCCTCACCCCGTGCGATATTCCGCAAAACGCCGGAACAGAATTCCTTGACGTCGCCGCTAAAGGCTCCCTTGTCCCTGCGGTGCTGGATCAGGTCGGAGAAATGACAGCCGGGCTTTACGATGTCCGGCGACAGGTTGAACATGTCGATGTAGCGCTGGTTGACGGTGACGATGCACGCGGAGGCGTCGTACATCACCAGGCCCTGGATCATGTTGTTGAGCGCGGTGTCGAGCCGGTGCCGTTGCGATTCCAGCCGTTGCTGCGCCTCTTTGCTCTGCCGGGTCATCTGCCGGATGATGAGGAACAGGATCAACGCGATCGTCGATGCCGACAAGATGGCGGCGCTGACCAGGAACCTGGTCTGGGCCTCCCAATCGGCCAGCGCGGCGGTCATCGAATTGGTCGCGATGACGATGATCGGGAAGCGGCTCAACTGGGCCGCGGACCCGAGCCGTTCCCTGCTGTCGATCGGGCTTTTGACGCGCAGCGTCTGCTGACCGCCCTGCGTCAGGACACGCTGCAGCAGCGGCGCCGATTTGAAATTTTGTCCGACCAGGTGTTCGGCGCGCGGATGTCGCGCCAGCAGGGTGCCGTCGGCGTGAAACATCGAAACGGCGGCGTCCGCTCCGATCGCGACGGAAGCAAAGAACTTCACGTAATTGGAAGGATCGATGCGCCGCGTCATCACGCCGAGAAAGACACCATCTTCGCCGGTCAGCCGATGGGCAACGACCGTGTTCAGACTGCCGCTGACAAGGCTGCGAAGCGCCTCGGTCTGGATCGAAGGTGATTGCGGATTGAATTTGAAGGACTTGAAGTAGGCGCGTTCGGAGATGTTGAGGGCCGGCGTCGGTAACGGCCGCGACCAATTGATGATGTTGCCGTCGGCGTCATAGATCGAAATGTCGCCGAGATAGGACAGGACGCCGGCTTTGGATCTGAGGATTTCGTGAGCTTCCAAACTCGACATCAATTTCCGGAACGCCTGCGGCGAAGCGATGCCGGGAATGTGCAACCGCGCTATCACGTCGGCGGCGATGGTGTCGGAGTCCTCGAATTGCTGGTCGAAGTGACGGGTGAGCAGCAGTACGGTGTTTTGCAATTCGCGTTCGCTGTTAGCCAGCGCGCGCTCGCGGAATTCCGCGACCATCATGATCGTGCCGGCAAAAATCGCCGCAACCAGCAGGGCCCCGCAAACGGTCAGCCACAGCACCGGACCACGGATCGTCGTGCCGAGACGCCGACTGGCCGCCGCGGCTCGGGACACCATGCTTTTCAGGTCGCGAAACAGAACGCGCATTCCCCCTTCTCCCCGGGAACTACATACGATGCGCTCATGTCATAAGCCGTTAGGAAATCCGGTTACCTAAGGTTTAATCCAGCCCTCTAGGCACCGTTTGCGGCCGCACTGCGCGCATGGCCGGCTGCGTGGTGCGCAAGGTGGTATCTGTCTACTTTTACAACTTTCGGGATTGGGGTCGGCGGGGGCGATGCGCGGACGCTAAGCTGCCTCAGCGGCGATAGCCGCTGGCGCGGGAAAAGGCCGGGCGGGTTTCCTGTGCCGGGCGGCTCGACAGGCTGGCGCGCGTTTCGCTGGCGAGCGGTGCGGCCGGCCTGAGATCTTCCAGGAAGATCGGCTTGGAGAAGTAATAGCCCTGCGCATAGCGGATCTTGGTCGCGGCCTGCAGATAGGCCAGTTCCTCGAAGGTTTCGAGGCCTTCGGCGATCACGGTCATGCCGAGC
This sequence comes from Bradyrhizobium sp. AUGA SZCCT0182, assembly GCF_018130185.1. Taxonomy (NCBI): domain Bacteria; kingdom Pseudomonadati; phylum Pseudomonadota; class Alphaproteobacteria; order Hyphomicrobiales; family Nitrobacteraceae; genus Bradyrhizobium; species Bradyrhizobium sp. AUGA SZCCT0182. The sequence continues at coordinate 5,952 of NZ_JAFCLY010000062.1, forward strand.
GCTTCGCTCAGCGATTCGATCGCCCGCAAAATGCCCTGGCTGCGCGGCCGCAGATGGATGTCGGTGATGAAGGAACGATCGATCTTGATTTCGTCGGCGGTGATGTCGGCCAGCGCCGACAGCGACGAATAGCCGATGCCGAAATCGTCGATCGAGATGCCGACGCCGAGCTTGCGGAAGATCGGCAGGATTTCATCCTGGAAATGCGTCTTGGTGACGAAAGCGTCTTCGGTCACCTCGATCATGAAGCGCTTCGGAAATCCGGTCGCCTCCAGCGCCTGCGCGAACGGCCGCATGAATTCGGGATTGCCGGCCTGCTTGGCCGCGACGTTGATGCTGATCGTGGTATCGGGACCGAAGGTCTCGTTGATCAGGTCGATCGACTTGACGATCTCCGCCAGCACCAGATGGGTCAGTTCGTCGATCAACCCCAGTTCGACGGCGAGCTTGATGAAGGTGCCGGGGGCCTGAATCACGCCCTCATCGTCCCTGAGCCGCACCAGCGCTTCGATGCCCTTGACGGCCTTGGTGCGGATGTCGACCTTGGTCTGGAACGCACAGCAGAAGCGCTTTTCCAGGATTGCCAGCCGCAGCGATTGTTCGACCTTCATCCGCGCCAGCGCCTCGCGTTCCATGCTGGAGTCGAAGAACGCTGCCCCGCCCTTGGCTCCGTTCTTGACGCGGTACATCGCGATATCGGCATTTTGGCGCAGCGTGTCGTAGGTCTTGCCGTGCTCGGGATAAAGGCTGACGCCGATCGACGTCGAAGCGAATATCTCCGATTCGTCGATGAAGAACGGCGCCTTCAGCCGTTGCAGCATGAAATGGATGTATTCGGCGACTTCGCTCTCGCTCTGGACCGGATTGAGCAGCAGCATGAACTCGTCGCCGCTGATCCGCGATAGGATGTCGGATTCGCGCAAATCCATGCCCAGCCGCTTGGCCATTTCGACCAGCAAGGCGTCGCCGATCGCGTGGCCGTAATAGTCGTTGATGTGCTTGAAATTATCGACGTCGAGAAACGCGAGCGCGAAGTGGCCGTGGACATTGCCTTGTTGCAAATTGCCTTGTTGCAAATTGCCTTGGGCGCTGTCGCGCGCGAGCAGCGTGTTGACGCGGTGTTCGATCACCCGCCGGGTCGGCAATCCCGTTAGTTCGTCATAATAGGCCGAGCGGAACAACGAATCCTCGAACGCCTTTTGTTCGGTGATATCGGCGGAACTCGAGACCAGCAAATTGCGTCCGGCGATCTGGATCGGCCGGTGTGAGGTGAGAAATACGTGCTTGGCCGGACCGGAGGTCACGGCCTCTTCCAGTGTGGCCGCGTGGCCGCTGCGGAGCAAATCGAGACAGGTCTCCTGGCGATCGCTCAATTGCGAGGGCGCAGGCGCGGCCGCGGCCATCTGCAGTAACGCCGCGGCGGCGTCGTTCACCAGCAGGAACTCGCCTTGCTCGTCCTGAACCGTCACGCCGGTCGGAAGCAATCTGAGGACATCCCGCAGAATGCTCAATTCGGTACCAAAAGCGCCTTCGTTACCGGCGCCAGTCGCTGCCGCCTGAAGGTCATGTTTATAGGGACTATGCATGCAGCGGAGCTTGCCAAAGTCCCTTCTAATTTTGGTTAAGTGGAACTGTGAAAAACCGCGACACTCCTAGAAGTTGGCGCTTTCGGACCACGCGGCCGCAATCGTCATTAACAGAATCTCAATTCGGAATGCGGCCGCGTGCGATAATTGCGAATTGTGCCTTCAGGTTGTGCAACCGCGTTCAGCTTGCGGGGATGCGACACTGCATCGTGCAATGAACGCCGGTCTTCAGGAAACTGACTTCGGTCTTGCCGTCGAACGAGCGGAGTGCCGATTGTAACAGCTTGGTGCCGAAGCCCGGCGCTCCGATTTTTTCAACCGCAGGTCCCTCGGTTTCGTCCCAGGTGATCTTGAGCCAAGCCACATTGAGTTTGTCGTCTGACACCGTCCACGACACCTGCAACATGCCATTCGCAGCGGAAAACGCGCCGTACTTCCCGGCATTGGTGGCCAATTCGTGGAAAATCAGCGCCAGGCTGACCGCCAGCTTGGCCGGAAGGAATAGCGGATCGCCGTTCAGGTTGAATCGGACATGGCCGTAAGGCCCGAGTTCGGAGCGCAGCAAGTCCTTGATATCACAGCCGCTGCCATCGACCCGTGCGATCAGATCGTCGGTTGCCGACAGCGCGCGGATCCGGTGATCGATGCTGTTCCAGACCTGCGGTTCATCATGCAAGACCTGGTGCAGAACGGCGTGAATCGTCGATGTCTTGTTCTTCAGCCGGTGCTGCAGCTCGTCGACGATCAGCTTGCGGTATTCCTCTTCCTCGGTCAGGCGCTTGGCGATCTGCCGCTGTTGCGCGACGATGGTCCGGTAGTGCTCGACACCCCATATCGTGATGCCGCAGACCGCCCAGAAAATCAGCAGCAGCGCCAGGCGGGCGGAATCGGCCACGGCGTCGCTGAAATTGACGGCGACGCCAAGCGCGCCGCCGGCGAGCGCCGTTGCGATCCCGATCCGGTAGCCGCCAAAGGCGGTGGCAAAGAACACGGCCGGAAAATACGGCGTGAAGAATACGTCGGGGCGGATCTGGGCCAGTCCCCACCGCGCCAGGGTCGCCAAAACGAGGCAACAGACCGCAAAGGCGGTGCTGAATAGCGGTGAGGGCTGGGAAATTCCCTGCCAGCCATGCCTGAACTCGTCGATCAATTTCGTCATCGGTGTTGTCACTTCACGTGATCAGCGAATCCAAAATAAGGCCGACCCTAACGGAAATCGGGGATATCGAGCCCGCCGGCAACGACGAGGCGGTCCTGCCATGGCGATGTCAGCGCGATAAGCTCGCTTGCGTTGTTCCCGGCGGGCGGGAATATTGGCATCAACAAAAACGGGAGGAATGGATGAACCGTCTCATTCGCGCGTTCGGCGCATCGGCCCTCTTTGTCCTTGCGGCCACCGGGAACAGTTGGGCGGACCCGGTGCTCCCCATGGCTGTGACGCCCGAAGACGTCGGCCTGTCCTCCAGCCAGCTGGCGCGCATCGAGGCGGTGACCCAGAAATACGTCGAAACCGGGCTGGTGCCGGGCGCCGTGATGCTGGTGGCGCGGCGCGGCAAGATCGCTTGGCACAAGACTATGGGTTTCCGCGACCGCGCGGCGAAAGACCCGATGCGACCGGACTCGATCTTCCGCATCTATTCCATGACCAAGCCGATCGTCTCGGTCGCGGCCATGATGCTGGTCGAGGAGGGAAAGATGCAGGTCAGCGACCCCGTATCGAAATTTATTCCGGAAATCGGCCGCATGAAGGTGGGCAATGAGACCACCGAGAACGGCAAGCCGGTGCTGCAATTGACCGATCCCGCCCGCGAGATGACGGTGCAGGACCTGTTGCGGCACACCTCCGGGCTGATCTACGGCGCGCGCGGCAAATCGCTGATCAATGCGGCCTATGTCGAGGCCAGGATCGGCGGCCGTGATGCCAGCAATGAGGAGTTTGTCGCGAAATTATCGAAGCTGCCGCTGCGGTTCTCCCCCGGCGAGCGCTGGGAATACGGGGTGTCGACCGACGTGCTGGGGCGCGTGGTCGAAGTCGTCTCGGGCAAGACGCTGGGCGAATTCCTGAACGAGCGCATTCTGACGCCGCTCGGCATGACCGACACGGGCTTCTCTGTGCCGTCCGACAAGCTCAATCGCGCCGCCCAGCCCTGGCAAATGCCCGAATCGCCGCCGATGACGCCACGCTTCGACGTAGCGCAAAAGCCCCGTTTCGAATCCGGCGGCGGCGGCCTCACCAGCACGATGGACGACTACCTGCGCTTTGCGATCATGCTCGCCGATAGCGGCGAATTCGCCGGCAAGCGCCTGCTCGGCAACAAGACCGTCGATTTCATGACGGCGGATCATACTTTGGCGCGGCCGGGCCGGCCGCCGGGGCTGGGTTTTGGCCTCGGCTTCGAGGTTCGGACCAGCGTCGGGGATGCCGCCTTGCCGGGCTCGCTCGGGGAATATGGCTGGGCCGGCAACGCCGGCACGCTGTTCTGGATCGATCCCAAGGAGCAATTGATCGCGATCTACATGGTGCAGGTCGATGACGGCGTGCGGATCATGCTGCGCAATCAGTTCCGGACCATGGTCCAGTCCGCGATCATCAACTAGGATTTCTCAGGTTTCGCAAAGGGGATGGTGAAATGGGACGGCTGGACGGCAAGGTCGCGGTGATCACGGGCGCGACCAGCGGCATCGGACTGCATACGGCGGAAATTTTCGTCGCCGAAGGCGCGAAGATCGTCATCGCCGGGCGCCGCGCGCCGGAGGGCGAGGCGCTGGCCAAGAAACTCGGCGCTATCTGCATCTTTCGTCAGACCGATGTCACGGTCGAGGAGCAGATGAAGGCGCTGATCGGGCTTTGCGTGGAAAAGTTCGGCAGGATCGATTGTCTGTTCAACAACGCCGGCGGTCCGGCCCAGACCGGCGGCATCGAAGGCCTTGAGGTCGATCGCTTCGATGCGGCGATGGCGACGCTGGTGCGCAGCGTGATGCTCGGCATGAAGCACGCAGCACCCCAGATGCGCAAGCAAGGCTCCGGCAGCATCATCAACAATGGCAGTATCGCAGGGCGGCTTGCCGGCTTCTCGTCATCGATGGTCTACGGCGCGGCCAAGGCCGCCGTCATCCACCTCACCAAATGCACGGCGATGGAGCTCGGCGAATCCAACATCCGCGTCAATTCGATCTCGCCGGGTGCAATCGCGACCGGCATCTTCGGCAAGGCGCTGGGCCTTTCGGTGGAAGCCGCCGAAAAGACCCCGAGCGTGATGCGTGAGGTCTACAAGACCGCGCAGCCGATCCCGCGCGCCGGATTGCCAGCGGATATCGCGCATGCCGCGGTGTTCCTCGCCAGCGACGAATCCTCTTTCATCAACGGCCACGATCTCGTTGTCGACGGCGCCATCACCGGCGGCCGCAACTGGACCCAGCAGCAGCAGGGCTATGTCGCGCTGCGCAAGGCATTCGATCAGGGATAGGTATGGGGAGTTAACCGTCATTGCGAGCGCAGCGAAGCAATCCATTCTTCCTTCGTTGCGCCATGGATTGCTTCGCTGCGCTCTCTTGCACAAACGCTTTGCGTTTGTTGCAGGCAATGACGACGAGATAGTGGAAGGAGAAGAAGAAATGTCTGCAACACTTGGTTTGTCACCCGCCAGCCCCCAAGGGCGGCCGTTTTATCTCGCCGTGATCGCCGGGCTCGCCTGCGCCTTCGTGATCGGGAAGACCTTGCCCTCCACGATGGATGCGATCTCGGCGATTATCGAGCCGCTTTGTTCGAACGCTGCGGCCGCAGGCTCGCCGCTCGATACCGTCGAGCCGATCGGCTCCTACGCGCTCCCGAACGTGCCGGGCAAGAGGGTGACGATCGTGCGCGTGTTCTACGGGCCCGGCGGGTTCACCCGCGCGCACCGGCATGCCGGCTCCGTCACCGCCTATGTCACCAAGGGCGAAATCCGCTCGCAGCTTGCCGGCGGCGTCGTCGAGACGTTCAAGGTGGGCCAGTCGTTCTTCGAACCGCCCGGAGCCGTGCACCTGGTTTCGGCCAATGCCAGCATGACAGAGCCCGCGGAATTGATCGCGGTATTCGTCGCCGATGAAGGCGCGCAGCTCACGACGTTTGTGGAGTAGCTGGGGATCGTAGATCGTAGGGTGGGCAAAGCGAAGCGTGCCCACCATTCTGCCAACGGCCTCGGATAGATGGTGGGCACGGCGCGAAGTGCGCCTTTGCCCACCCTACGCATTCCTCTGTCACACTGCCTTCAGCACGACCTTCAGTCCGTCCCGCGGTTTTGGGATCGGCCACATCTGCCAGTCCGGCTTGTAGCCGGGCTCCAGCGAGACACTGAGATTCTGCAGGAAATGCCGTGCAAAGCATTTCGCCTGCATATAGGCAAAATGCAGCCCGAGGCACATATGCGCGCCGCCGCCGAACGGCACCCAGGCGAAGCGATGACGGTTGCGCTGCGCCTCGTCGGTGAAACGCATCGGATCGAATTTGTCCGGATCGGGCCAGATCTCGGCCATGTGATGGGTGAACAGCGGATTGACGCCGACCAGGGTGCCGGCCGGGATCGCATAGCCCTTGAAGGTGAAATCGCGGACGGCGCGGCGCGGCATCGAGGGTACCGGCGGCTTCAGCCGCAACGCCTCCTTGAAGGCCATCTCGCTCAGCGGCATTTTCTCAAGATTGTCGATGCTGGAGGGGTCGTTGGCCTCGATGCCGAGCCCTTTGACTTCCTCGCGCAGCCGCGCCTGCCATTCTGGATGCGCGGCAAGCTCGCCGACAAAGGAGGTCAACGACGACGTTAGCGTGTCATGCGCCGCCATCATCAGGAAACTCATATGATCGATGACGTCCTGGGTCGACAGCAGCGCGCCGTCCTCATGGGTGGCCTGGCAAAGCTGCGAGAACAAATCGTCGGCGCCGCCGCGCGCGCGGCGGATCGGAATTTGTTCGGAGAAATAGGCGACGATCCGCTTGCGCCCCGCGACGCCGCGGCCCATCTGCGTGAACGGCAGCGGGTATCGGATCGGCGCCACGGCCGCCGCCACCATGTCGACGAAGGCGCGCGTGATCTCGTCCACCTCGGGACCGATCTCGGCGCCGAGAAACGATGTTGCCGCCAGATCGAGCGTGAGCTGCTTCATCGCGGGATAGACCAGCATCTCGCCGGGTTGCGCCTTCCATTGCTTGACGCGCACGGCAATGCCGCGGTCGAGATCAGTGAGGTAGGATTTCATCGGTCCCGACTTGAACGCAACCGACAGCGCACGGCGGTGCAAACGATGTTCCTCGAAGTCCAGCAGCATCAGCCCGCGCGGAAACAGCCGGCCAAGGATCATGCCCCAGCCATGGGTCGAGGAAAATTGCTTGGCCTGGTCGAACAGCAGCAGTTCGTTGGCCTCGGGGCCGAGCAGGTTGATGCTGGTCTCGCCGAACACGTGGCTGCGATAGACCGGGCCAAATTTGGCGTGCATCCGCTCGACCTGCCCTTTGGGATCGGCGAGGACCTCCAGCGTCTTTCCGATCACCGGCCAGCCTTCGTCGCCAGGTATGTGCTTGAGTGAATTACGCTTCGGCGGTGTAAGGGTGATCGCGGGGGAGGCCACATTCTGCATCGACATGGCGATTTGCTCCGGTTCGGCTCTGGCCCATTATGTGGGATCATCGGCATAACCAAGGCTGGAAAATAACGCTTTGTTGCGTCGATGCAAAGCCGTTAGCGCCGGTGGCGCGCCGCTTCATCCAAACCGCGCCACAAGGCCGCGGGCCGTGCTAGGGTGTGGCAAAATCAAGCCGGGCAGGGAGAACTGATATGTCGAGACTATTGGGTGTGATTGCCGTCACGCTGGCGGCGATGGTCGCCGGACCAATCGCCGCACAGGCGCAGACCATGCCCGCCATCACCAGCTTTGGTCCGGATTTCCCCAAAACCGGAATCTTCATCGGCAACAGCTTCTTCTATTACAACAACGGCCTGCCGGGTCATCTGTCGTTGATGGAAAAGGCCGCCGACCCCGAGAACGTGCAGGCCTACCGCAACACCATGGTGACGATCGGCGGTTCCGGCTTCGACTGGCATGATATCGAAAGCTATTTCCGGCCCAATGCGATCGGCAGCTATTCCTTCGACCCGAACAACAATGTCGTCTTCAACAAGCTCGACCGGCTGTTCGACGTCGCCGTCATGATGGATTGCAGCCAGTGCCCGATCCATCCCACGCTCAAAACCGTATTCACCGACTATGCGAAGAAGAACAGCACCATCGCGCGCGCCAAGGGCGCCAAGCCCGCGTTCTTCATGTCCTGGGCCTATGCCGACAAGCCGGAGATGACGGCGCAATTGGCCGAGGCCTACACGATTGCCGGCAACGAGAACAACGCGCTGGTGATTCCCGCAGGCCTTGCCTTCGCACGCGCCATCAGCAAGCAGCCCGAGCTCAACCTCTATGCGCCGGACAAGCGTCATCCGTCGTTGGCCGGCACGTATCTCGCGACTTGCGTGGTGTTTGCGTCGCTGACCGGGCGCTCGCCGGTCGGCAACCCGTATCTCGCCGGCATCGATGCGCCGACCGCGAAATTCCTGCAAACCGTGGCGTGGGAAACCGTGCAGAGCTATTACGCGAAGTAGAAATTCTGGAGTGAGGCGCCGCGGAGAGCATCCGCGGCGCTCGAAACGTCAGGCCTTGCGCTTGGCGGCTTCCTTTTGCAGGTCCGGCGCGTTGATGGTGGGGATCGCGACACGTCCGGGGCCGGTGACCGCGAGGGCCGCGGCGGCCTTATCGTTTTCCATGATCTTGGCCATCACGGCTTGTCCTGCGCGCTCGAACACCGCGCGGTTTTCGACCAGGAATTTCTGCGACTCGCGCAGTCCCTTCACGTAGCCGTTGATCTCCGGGATCACGTAGCGCGCCACCATGTCCCAGCTGCGTCGGGTGTTTTCCGGATTGGCCCAGTCATGCACGAAGCCGACGATGGTGCCGACGCCGCCGGAAACCGCCATCAGATTCTTGATGGTCTTGATCAGGTCGTCAGGTGTTCCGATGGTGGAAGCGGCGGCTTCGCCGCCCGCGGTTTTCTCAAGCGCGTCCTCGGGTGACTTGAACGGCTCGAGGCCCGGCCGTTGCAGCGTGCCGACATTATATTCATTGTGCCACTTCATCAGGCCCGGGCCGGCCTCGCGATAGGCCTGTTCGCGCGTTTCGGCGATGTGCCAGGAGAGCAGCACGCGCCAGTCGGTGCGGCTCACGGTGGTGCCGGCCTTCTTGGCGGCGTCCTCGGCAAAGCCCCATTGCGTCGGCAGCGCCATCAGGCCCTGCGTCGACATCGAACCCAGCGAGATGATGCCGATGCCGTATTTGCCCGCCAGCGTCATGCCCGAGGGCGAAATCTGCGACGCCACCACGAACGGCATCTCTTCCTGCAGCGGCAGCAATTGCAGCGCGGCGTCGTTCATCTGAAACCAGTCGCTCTTGGCGGTGACGCGCTCGCCCTTGAACAGCCGGCGGATGACCGCGATCGCTTCGTCCTGGCGGTCGCGCTGCGTCATCGGATCGATGCCGAGGGTATGCGCGTCGGAGGCCAGCGCGCCCGGACCGGAGCCGAAGATGGCGCGGCCGCCGGTCATCCAGTCGAGCTGCACCATGCGCTGCGCGACATTGTAGGGATGGTGATACGGCAGCGACACCACGCCGGTGCCGAGCTTGATGCGCTTGGTGCGCTCGCCGGCGGCGGCCAGGAACATTTCCGGCGAGGCGATCATCTCCCAGCCCGAAGAATGGTGCTCGCCGCACCAGAATTCGTCGAAGCCGAGCGCGTCGATCTGCTCGACGAAGTCTAGGTCGCGGCGGAATTGCAGCAGCGGATTCTCGCCGATCGGATGATGCGGGGCGAGAAAGGCTCCGAATTTGAGGCGCGCCATGGGGTTTTCTCTCCGGATTTATTGTTCTTTGGAATTGCTCGGTGCCAAACTACGGGGTGGGGCAGGGCAAGGCAATCCTCCAAGCCTGCCGCTGGCGCATGGTTGTCGCGCAAGTTTGGCTGACATACCGTCGGCCGGAATTACGGCCACTCACCTCAGGGACCACCATGAATCGCATCCTCGCCCGATGAATCTGGCAAAACCCCACATCGACATCGGCTTTGCCACCAATCACGCGCCGGCAGCGCTTGCGTTCTGGCAGAACGAGATCGGCCTACGGTTCGACCACACCCAACCGATCCGCCGCGGCTACAAGCAGCACCGCCACGATCTCTGCGGCTCGATCCTGAAGATCAATCAGGTCTATGAACCGCTGCCGGACAATCCGCCGTCAGGTTACCTCGAACTGCTGATAGCACGCGATGGCCTGACTGCGCCGCAGCCGATGGCCGATCCCGAGGGCAACCGCGTCTCGCTGGTGCCGAGAGGCATGTACGGCATCGAGCGCATCGGCATTCGCCTTGGCGTTCGCGACGTCGCGGCGCATCGCCGTTTCTACACCGAAGCACTGGGATTGCCGTTAGGTGAAGCCAACGCCAATGGCGCCGAGACGTTCCTCGCAGGCGACACGGTGCTAATCGTCGAGCCCGCGGCCGACGCGCCGCATGATGCTGCTTTTGAAGGCAAGGGTTGGCGCTACATCACGTTCCAAGTCTTCGAAGTCGACCGCGAGCACGCTCACGTGCTGGCCCATGGCGGCCGCGAAGCCCGCGCGCCGGTGACGCTGGGGACCACGGCGCGGATCTCGATGGTGCGCGATCCCGACGGCAACTGGATCGAGCTGTCGCAGCGGGCGTCGCTCTCTGGTTCGCTGGAGCCTTCGCATGGATAGGTTTATGTGACGATGATCCGTAGGGCGCATCAGCAGATTTTGGGATACGCGTCGCCAAGTATCGCCTTGCCGGGCGCAGCCATCGATGGCATGCTCGGCATATGACGCCCAAATGCATTTCGCTCAAGTCGCTTTGGTGGCGCTCCTTTTAGGGAGCGGCACGGCGTTACTATTTTCAACGACCTTCGCCGCCGTGATCGGGTGAGCCAAGGTCGTTTTCCGGCAAGTCTCCAATCGCGGCGGCTCCAATCAGGAGAAGCCATATGCTTGTCGAGACTGTGCGACCAATCATTCTCACCGGTGATCGCACCACCGGACCCCTTCACCTTGGCCACTATGCAGGCTCGCTGAGAAATCGGGTTGCGCTTCAGCGCACGCATCGACAGTTTGTTTTGCTGGCCGATGCACAAGCCTTGACGGACAATATCGACGATCCCGAAAAAGTGCGCAGCAATGTGATGGAAGTGGCCCTCGATTACCTGGCCGTCGGCATCGATCCGGGCGAAACGACCATTTGCGTGCAATCTGCATTGCCGGCGCTTGCCGAACTTGCCCAGCTGTATCTCAATTTTGTTTCCGTGGCCCGGTTGGAGCGCAATCCGACGATCAAGGATGAAATTCAGATGCGGGGCTTTGAGCGGGACATTCCCGCGGGCTTCCTGTGCTATCCGGTGGCGCAGGCCGCAGATATTACGGCATTCAAGGCGACCGTCGTGCCGGTGGGGTTGGATCAAGCTCCGATGATCGAACAGACGAATGAAATCGTTCGTCGGATCAATCGGCAGGTCGGTCGTGAGCTGTTGGTGGAGGCAAAGGCGCTCATTCCGGCAACGGGACGACTTCCCGGCGCTGATGGAAAGGCGAAAATGAGCAAATCCCAGGGGAATGCGATTTCGCTTTCAGCTTCGCCCAACGAGATCAGGGCTTTTGTAAATCGCATGTACACGGACCCGAATCACTTGCGCGCATCCGATCCCGGGGTCGTTGAAGGCAATGTTGTCTTTGCATACCTTGATGCGTTCGACACCGACCAAGCCGCCGTTGATGAACTGAAAGCGCGCTATCGGCGCGGAGGGCTTGGCGACGTGACGGTCAAGCGCCGCCTTGAAGACGTGTTGCAAGAGCTGCTGAAGCCGATCCGCGAACGTCGCCAGGCCGTGTCCAATGATCTCGGCTACGTGCTCGATGTGCTGCGTTCCGGCACGTCCAGGGCGCGCGCGATCACCCAAGCCACCTTCGATGAACTGCGCGATGGTTTGGGCTTGTTTTCGTTAGCCTGAACAAGATGAGATCGGCTGCTTGCATCATCGTAGTTCTACGGAGAGCGATGCATAAAGGCTTAAGGAACTTTGACTAGGTCTGTCATCAGCATTCCAGAACAGAACGCGAAGGTCCCGGTCCTTCTGTGGCGGTCGAGCCGGGCTCTTCTCTCTAGCCTCCAATGAATCAGCTACCCGCAGGCGGCGCCGTGCTCAGCGGCGTCGCCTGTTATTTCATGACCGATCCATTTCGATGGCTGGGCTGATAACCCTTGCCTTACTGCACCGGCACGTTCAGCACGCGCACCACGCGAAAACTGTAGCCGCCGCCGTCGACGATGCCGTTTTCGCGATAGCCCGCGCGAACCATGTTGGCGATCCAGTCCCAGGTGCCGCCGCGTAGCATGCGCCGCTCGCAATTGCCCTCGAGCCAGGGTGAGCCATCGACCGGCGTATCTTCATTGTAGCGCTTGTTGAAGCAGTCCTCGGTCCACTCGAACACGTTGCCGTGCACCTGATACAGGCCGAACGGGTTGGGCGGATAGGAGTCCACCACCACGGCCCCTTGCTGTCCGCACCGCGCGGCCCGGCGCCATAGGGGATCGATGCCTTGTAGTTGGCGTCCTGCGCGCTGATGGTGTTGCCGAACCAGAACGTCGTCGAGGTGCCGGCGCGGGTGAAATATTCGCGCTCGGATTCGCTCGGCAGCCGGTAGGTGCGGCCGACCTTCTTCGACAGCCACGCCAGATAGGATTTCGCGGCCACGAAATTGATGCCCTGCGCCGGCATGCGGCCGCGGCCAAAACCCTTGTCGTCGCCCTTGTCGCGGCCGCAGCCGCCGTCGGCGAGACAGGCGTCCCATTCGTCGAACGAAATGGTGAAGCGGCCCACTGCGAACGGCTTTGCAAAACTGACGCGATGAATCGGATCCTCGCCCTTGAAGCGGTCCGGCTCATCCGCGGGCGTCCCCATCATGAACGAGCCCTTCGGCACCACCACCATTTCAGGACAAACATCGCATTCCTTGAAACTGTCCTTTGGAATGAGCGACTGCTCGATCTCGGGCGTCAGCGGCTGGACGCGCTTTTCCGGAAAGAACTGCCGGGGCGCGCGCGGGGGCGGGGTCTGGCCTTCTTCCGCGACCGGTACCGGCGTCTGCATGCCCGGTGGCCACGGTTTTGTTGCCGACGCGCTGCCAGTGAATGAAACGGCGAGCACTGCGGCCATCGGCGCAAGGAGAAGCTTCGACACGAATTCCATAGGTCATCCCTTGCGCGGACCGGTAATGGTGCTTGGTCGCGGGCCAAGGGATTCGCGTTCACGGTAAATTTGAAGTCGTCGGGCGCCTAAGCTAGAGCAAGCCATGAGCTATTTTCCCGACGAATCCACCGGCCGCGCATGGGCACGATACGCAGTATTGGCATTGCCGCTGCTCTACCTGATCGTCGCCCTGACCTATTCGGCATACATGGCGCCGTGGGGGCGTCAGGTCGATCCCGAGTCGGCTTATGCGATGAACGGCCTTGCCTGGGCGGCGGGCTATCCCATGATGAAGAACGATCATCCCGGCACGACGACGATCCTGCTCGGCGGGATCGTCATGAAGCTCTATGCATTCATCAGCGGCCGTTCCGACATCATCGAATTCGGGCTGAAGAACTACGACGCATTCATCTACGCGTCGCGGGCCGTCGAAGCCCTGCTGATGTCGCTCGCCTTGCTGGCCTCCGGCCTCATGGTGCAGCGCGTGACGCGAAGCGCGATTGCCGCTGTTCTGTTACAGGTCGGGCCGTTCGTCCATTTCGAGTTGATGCACTTCGAACTGATGCTGACCCCCGAAAGCCTGATGATTTCATGTGTCGTTCTGGGAACCGGGCTGGTGCTCAAGTCGGCGCTCGGCCGGGAGCCGCCGACCGCAGGTCTCGGCGTTGCGCAAGGCCTCGTGTTCGCACTCGGGCTGTCGTCCAAATATTTGTATGCGCCGCTGGCTATTCTTTCCGTGGCGCTGCTGCGAAGCTGGCGGGCGTATGTGCTGGCGACGCTGGTCGGCGCGTTCGGATTTTTTGTCTTCAACAGGATATTGAATCCGTACGTCTTCACGAGCGGATTCCATTGGCTTGTGAGCATCGCAACGCACAAGGGTATCTACGGCGCCGGCGAGCCGGGCTTCATCGACTTCAACCTGTTCTGGTCGAACATGGGCCAGATCATCGCGGCGAGCCCTCTGATCTCAGCGGTGTTCGTCCTTGGCGGGTGCGTTGCGCTGGCGCGAATGCTGACCAGCCGCGATTACCTGAATCCGGTCAGCCTGACGCTGCTGGCGTGTTTCGTCGCCTTTGCGGCGCAGCTGCTCGCGACGTCCAAGCATTTCAACCTGCATTACATGGTTGCGTCATGGACGCTGACCGGCGGCGTTCTCGTGCTGAGCATCATTGAGATGCGAAGACTGTGGCCCGCGCTGTCGCCACGCCTGCTTGCCGGCGCGGCAGGATTGATTTGCATCGCCCTTTTTTCGACGAGCCTGATCAGGCTCAAGGACGAAGCGGTGACATGGAGCGGCCTCAACAGGACCGGCGCCAGGCTGTCGCAAACCGTTGTCTCCGTCGCGCCGACCTGCGCCAATGTCTCCAGCATGTTCGTGCGCGCGCCTGAGAACGAGTTGAACCACGGCGCGGACATGACACTCGGCACCCCGAAAATGACGGCCGACTTCTCGGAAGCCTATGCGCGGGCTTTCAAGGAGCCGTTGCTGGATCACAACTTCTACCGCAATGTCCTGCTGCGGAATTTCATCGTTCACGGCTACGATCAGCTCGCCCGTGAGTATCCGTGCATCGTCGTGCGGACCTCGCAGGAACTCAACGTCAGTACGTCGAGTGGTCTTCTGGAGTTGCGGCCCGATCATTGTGTCGTCGAGAGCATCCACGTTTACACGGTCGGGATGGCGTGCAGGAAAATCCAGGACGCCATGGCGAAGTGAGCGTGTTCTGGGCGCCAGTCGGAGCGCCGCGAAGCAGTCCTACCGCGTCATCCTGTTCCACGCATCGAGCCCGGCGATTTTGTAGGCTTCCGCCAGCGTCGGGTAATTAAAAGTGTTCTGGATGAAATAGTCGATCGTGCCTTTGAGGTTGAGCACGGCCTGGCCGATATGGATCAGCTCGGTGGCGCCTTCGCCGAGGATATGCACGCCGAGCAGGCGGCGGGTCTTGGTCGAGAAGATCATCTTCATCATGCCGCTGTTCAGCCCCATGATGTGACCGCGCGACGTCTCGCGAAACCGCGCGACGCCGACCTCATATGGAATGCCGCGCGTGCGCACCTCTTCTTCGGTCAGCCCGGTGGTCGAAATCTCCGGCACCGAATAGATGCCGTAGGGAAAAAATTCCGGCGGTGCCAGCGGCTCCATGCCGAGCGCATGGCAGGCCGCGACGCGGCCTTGCTCCATCGAGGTCGAGGCCAGGCTCGGAAATCCGATCACGTCGCCGGCAGCGTAGATATGCGGCACGCAGGTTTGCAGTGTCAGTGGATCGACCGTGATGCGGCCGCGATGATCGACCTCGATCCCGGCGGAGCCGAGATTGAGCCGGTCGGTGGCGCCGACGCGCCCGGCTGCGAACAACAGCATCTCCGACGTCACGACGCGGCCGTCGGCAAGCTTGGTCTGGATGCCGCCGCCCGCGCTGTGTTCGATCGAGTTCACCGCGGAGCCGAGGCGCAATGCGACATTGCGGTCGCGCAGCTCGTGCATGAATTCCTCGATCAGTTCCTTGTCGATGAAATCCAGAAACGTCGGGCGCGGTTCGATCAGGGTCACGGCAACGTCGAGCGCGGAGAAGATGGTAGCGTATTCGACCCCGATCACGCCGGCGCCGATCACGGCGAGGCTGCGCGGCAGTTTCGGCAGGTCGATGATCTCGTCCGAGTCGAACACGGTCTTGCCGTCGAACGGTACGTAATCGGGGCGGAACGGCCGCGTGCCGCAGGCGATCAGGATGTGCGCGGCGGACACGGTTCGGGTCTCGCCATTGGCTGCCGTTATCTCGATCTGGTGCGGGCCGACAAAGCGGCCTTCGCCGGCGGCGGTGCGCACCAGATTGCGGCTGAACTGATGTTCGAGCACCTCGACCTCGTGATCGAGCGTCTTCTGCAGCCGCACGATCAGGTCCTGGGCGGCGATGTCCTGTTTCACCCGGTAGGACCGGCCATAGAAGCCGCGCTCGCGCCAGCCGGACAGATTGAGCACGGTCTCGCGCAAGGTTTTGGAGGGGATGGTGCCGGTATGGACGGAAACGCCGCCGACCCGGCGGCCCTTTTCCACCACCAGCACCGATTTGCCGAGCTTGGCGAATTGCACGGCGGCGCGGCGCCCGGAAGGGCCGGACCCGATCACCAGCATGTCATAGTCGTACATCTAGGGCCGTCCCGAACTCACAAGCGCCTGAAAAAGCCGCAGGAAGCCTCAATCGCCATGCAGCAATCGGGCCAAATCCCCGGGACCTTTACCTCTTGGGTAATCGCTCGCATGACCGAAAGCTGTAACGGATGCGTGCAACAGATTTCGGACAAGGCCGCTGCCAATGCACCAGATCGTCGCAAACCCCGTCGATAACTCAGTCGATTCCTGGCGCCGCTGGTGGGTGCTCGCAATCGTGGTATCCGCGCAATTCATGTTCGGGGTCGACGCCTTCATCGTCAACGTCGCGATCCCGACCATCGCGGCCGAGCTGCAGGCGAGCGCAGCGCAGATCGAGGCCGTGATCGCGGTCTATCTGATCGCCTACGCCACGCTGGTGGTTACCGGCGGCCGGCTTGGCGACATCTACGGCACGCGCAACGTGTTTATGTCAGGTGTGTTCGGTTTCACCGTCACCTCGCTGTGGTGCGGGCTGGCGCAGTCCGGTCCCGAACTCATCCTGGCGCGGCTGGCGCAGGGTGCCACCGCGGCGCTGATGGTGCCGCAGGTGCTTGCGACCATTCATCTGCTGTTTGCCGATAGCTCGCGCGACCGCGCCTTTGCCATCTACGGCATCGTGCTGGGGCTGGCGGGAGCTGCCGGTTTTCTTCTCGGCGGCATTCTGGTGACATCAGATCTCGGCGGTCTCGGCTGGCGCGCAGTGTTTTTCGTCAACGTGCCATTTGGCGCGGTCATCATCGCCGCCGCTTTGCGGTTGATGCCGACCGTGCCGCGCCGCGCCGGCACGCGGCTGGATATTCCCGGCGCGATGGTGCTGTTCGTGGGCTTGCTGTGCCTGATCGGTCCGCTGCTGTTCGGCCATGATCTGCACTGGTCGCCTTGGGTCTGGCTGGTGATGGCAGCCGGAGTCGTCATCATCGCCGCGTTCCTGCAGCTCGAACGATCAGTCGCGCGCCGCGGCGGCATGCCGCTGATCGATCTTTCGCTGCTGTCGGACCCCGCGTTCATGCGCGGGCTAGCAGCGGTGTTCTTTTTCTTCTTCGCCAATCTGTCGTTCTATCTGGTCATGACCATGTTCATGCAGAAGGCGTTGCAGATTCCGCCGCTGCAGGCCGGGCTCGTCTTCATCCCGCTGGCGCTGACCTTTGTGATCGCTTCGCGCCACAGCGGCGTGCGCGCAAGGCATCGCGGCACGCTGGTGCTGATCGAAGGCTGCGCGGTGCAGCTCGCAGGTCTTGCCGCGCTGGTAGCTGTGATCGAATGGGGCAGCGCGCCATCAGCCATTGTGCTGGCGTTGGTGCTGACGATCTTCGGCTACGGCCAGGGATTGGTGATGGCGCCGTTGTCGAGCGCGGTGCTATCGACTGTAAAACCTTCGAGTGCGGGCGCGGGCTCTGGCATGTACGGCACCATTGCGCAGATCGCCAACGCTGCCGGTGTTGCCGCGATCGGCGCGGTGTTCTTTGCGATCGAAGCCGCGGGCGCGGCGCGACCGGCGCTTCTTGTCGCGTGCGCACTGTTCGCACTGTCGATCATGGCATGTGCCGCATTCCTGACATGGATGCGGCGCGCGACCTTGGGATGACAAATTAACGTCAATAACGAAAATTCAATTCTGGGGAACGACAGTGCACGGTCTTTTTATTTTGCACTGCAGCAACTATCTGGTTGAGGTGACGTTGTATGGACGATCACCTCCGGGAGCTGCCAGTTGTCACTTACCAAGAACGTCAACTTTCTCCGCCATCTTCCTAAGCTGAGTGCCTTCAATGGCTTGCCGGGGTATGGCCGGAGCATTGTGCACAGCCCCCTGGTCGAAATTAACGATTTCGGCTCGAATCCGGGCGCGCTCCGGATGTTTTCATTCGTACCTGAACACCTCCCGCGCGCGCCTGCGCTGGTCGTCGTGCTGCACGGCTGCGGCCAGACCGCGGCCGGCTACGATCGCGGCGCCGGCTGGTCGACGCTTGCGACGCGCTACGGCTTTGCGTTGCTGATGCCCGAACAGCAGGCATCGAACAACGGCAACACCTGCTTCAACTGGTTTAATCCGGAAGACATTTCGCGCGATGGTGGCGAAGCCGGTTCGATCCGGCAAATGATCGCGCGCATGGTCGACGATCACAACATCGATTCACGTCGCATCTATGTGACCGGGCTCTCCGCCGGTGGCGCCATGACCTCGGTGATGCTCGCGACCTATCCGGACGTGTTCGCCGGCGGCGCCGTCATCGCCGGCTTGCCATATGGCATTGCCGGCAATGTCCGTGAAGCATTGAGCGGCATGATGCAGTCGCCACAGCGCCCCGCGGCTGAATTGGGCGACCTCGTACGTAACGCTTCCAGGCATAAAGGGCCGTGGCCGAAATTGTCGGTGTGGCACGGCAGCGCCGATCGCACGGTGAGCCCGGGCAATGCGGATGAGATCGTCAAGCAGTGGCTCGATGTGCATCAATTACCGCTCGCGCCCATGTCGACGGGCGATGTCGACGGCTATCCGCGTCAGGTCTGGTGGAATGCCGACGGTGAGACCATTGTCGAATCCTACACCATCACCGACATGGCCCATGGCACGCCGCTTGGCGCGACCGACAATGACGAGCGGTATGGTGAGCAAGGTGCCTTCCTGATCGAGGCAGGCATCTCGTCATCCTATCACATTGCGAATTTTTTCGGCCTGACCGACCAAATTCTTCAACCCAGGACAGTGCCTCATGCCGCTTCAAAGGCCGTTTCCAAGACCATTCCGGTCGACCCGACGGGCATCTCGCGCGAACGCGCCGGCGTCATCGCGATGACGGTTCCGGTGCCTGCACCCGAACCGGATCTGGCCACGGTGTTGTCGCCGCGCCCGACGCGGATTCACCACGCCAAGCGGGCGCAGCCCCCGCGCCGCCGCGGCATTGATGTCGGTGAAGTCATCACCCGGGCGCTGACCGCCGCGGGCCTGATGAAATAGCGATCAATTGCGGTTCACATCTCGCCGGTGAGGAACGGATTGGTCATCCGCTCCTGGCCGATGCTGGAGCCTGCGCCATGGCCGCAGACGAAGCCGACATCGTCGCCGAGCGGCAACAGTTTTTCCTTGATCGAGCTGATCAGCGTCGCATGGCTGCCGCCGGGCAGGTCGGTGCGCCCGACTGAGCCTGCGAACAACACGTCGCCGACATGGGCGAAGCGCAATTCCTTGTTGTAGAACACCACGCTGCCCGGTGAATGGCCGGGGCAGTGCAGGATGTCGAAGGTCAGATCGCCGATCGAGACCTGATCGCCTTCGTCGAGCCAGCGGTCGGGCCCGAAATTGCGCACGCCGGTCATGCCGAAGCGCTCGCCGCTCGAGACGACATTGTCGAGCAGATATTTGTCGGCGATGTGCGGCCCTTCGATCTTGACACCCAGCGCGTCGCGCAATTCGGCTGCACCGCCGACATGGTCGATATGGCCGTGCGTCAGCCAGATCTTCTCGACCGTGACGCCGGTCTGCTGGATCGCGGCCTGGATTTTTGGCACGTCCCCGCCGGGGTCGATCACCACGGCCTTCTTCGATGGCTCGTGCCAGATGATGGTGCAGTTCTGCTCGAACAGCGTCACCGGAACGATGATCGCGCCGGCCTTCGGTGGAACGTCATTCTGGTCGTGGTTCTGGTTCTGATTTTGGTTCTGATTGTCCTGGGTCATGGCGGCAGATTGCCGATTTTTGGCCTCTCGCCAAGGAAAAGATTCGCAAAAGATTCGGAAAAGATTTGTAGAAGATTCGCGCATACGGCGGGTAAGGCCTGCCGGCAACCGATTAGGTCTTGGTTCGACCACGGCGTGCCGCCAGGTTCCGCAGTGCCAATATTTCGCGCAGCCATTGCCGCCTGGGCTGGGCCGGAAAGCCACCCCAAACCGCGCCGGCGGGGACGTTGTCATAAACGGTGGACCTCGAAAGCAGCATCGCGCCCTTGCCGACGGTGATGTGCGGGATGATGCCGGTGCGCGGTCCCAGTACGACGAAATCCTCGATGGTGACGCTGCCGCTCAAGCCCGATTGCGCAACGATGATGCAATGGCGGCCGATCATGCAGTTGTGCCCGATCTGGCACAGATTATCGATCTTGGTTCCTTCGCCGATGACGGTGTCGCGCAATCCGCCGCGGTCGATCTTGGTGCCCGATCCGACCTCGACGTCGTCGTGAATGACGACGCGCCCGATCTGCGGAATCTTGATATGTCCCTTGCCGTCCGACACGTAGCCGAAGCCATCCTGGCCGATATGGCACCCGGGGTGGATCACCACCCGGTCTCCGAGTTGGGCGTGGGTGATGGTGCTGCCGGCGCCGATGGCGCAGTCGGTCCCGATCTGAACCCGTTCGCCGATCATGGCGTGCGCGGCGATCAGCGTGCCGGCGCCGATTTTGACGGAGGGCCCGATCACCGCGAACGGATCGATCGTAACGTCAGGCCCGATCTGCGCCGTGGGATGCACCACCGCGCTCGGCGCGATACCTTGCGTGCCGAACGCCGAGACCGGACGCAGCGCGCTGCCATACATCTGGCGTGCGACCGTGACGAAGGCCTCATAGGGCTTGCGAACGTTCAATGTGACGACCCCGGCAGGGGCCTGGTGGGCGAACCGTTCGGTGGTCAGGACGGCGCCGGCTCGGCTCGTCGCGAGCGCTTCGGCATATTGTGCGTCTTTGACAAAGGTCAGATCATCAGCGCCGGCGCGGTCGATCGGCGCGATGCCGGTGATGATTCGGGACAGGTCGGCGCCCGCACACGGGTTTGCTCCCGTGAGCGCGGCAATCTCTGCCACGCTCAAGCCCGAAGAGTTCGAGAAAAAACTGAACTCGACCACGAGCTCTACCCCCTGCGGATCACGATAGCCGGGCGGGCCCACGATCCCAAGTCTATTCGGAAGTCTATCGGGGCAGGGTCGCGCGAATCGTGCTTCCGGGACGGAACCGGCCGCCGGTCAAATCGTCGCGGCGCCTGCGGCGGCGGCTTTTGCGGCCAACATATCGGGGGCCAACCCCGCCATCCCGGCCCGGTGCGATTGCGCACCAGGCCGCGACGACACGCGAAGGTTTAAGGCGCCGGCGTTACCGCTTGATCTGCGCCTTCAGCGTATCCTCGACCACGCGGTCGAACGATGACGCCTTCGCCGGAGCCTTGGCGCGCGCATCGGCGACATATTTGTCGCGCTTCGCCACCAGTGCGCCGAGCTTCTCATTGAGTGCCTTGCGCTGGCTCATCTGCTTGTTGACTTCGTCGACGCGCTGCTCGGGCTTCATCGCGCGCAGATTGTCGGGCAGGTCTTCCTCCTTGATCGAGGAAAAGCTGCTGCGGCCGGCCGAAACGTCGGCGACCAGATCGCCGTCGCCGGTGACGGCTTCCGACGTCGCCTTGGAACGCTTGTTGATGAAGCTCGCCATCTCGGAGGCCTGTGCCGGCGCCGCCGCCGCCACCTGCGACAATTGCTTTGTCTTGTCCTCGGTGCGCTTCTGCATCACGCGCGGTCCATAGGGGATCACGGTGCCGTTGATCTCCCGCTGCAGGATGATGATGTCCTCGTCATACGGCGTTTCGATCACGACCACCTGTCCGCCATCCTGCGGAATCGGAATGAAGCGGCCATTGCCGTTCTGGGCGATATCGCGCCACACCCGTTCGGTGTCGGCGGCGTTGCCGGCGAGCACCGCGTTGACGATGATGTCCTTCTGCTTCGCCACTTTCAGCGTTACCGGATATTTGGTGTCCTGCGCGTAGTCCATGTGCGGCGGCGCGTCGCCGACCAGGAACACGATCCGCCTGACATCGCCGCCGTCGGTCCATTGCAGCTTGTTGACGGCGATATCGAGCGCCTCGTTGACGCTTTCCGGCCAGTCGCCACCGCCACGGGCCTTCAACTCCAGGAGATTGGCGTAGAGATCCTGGATGTCGCGGGTGAGTTCGACCTTCCTGGTGACGTAATCATCGCCGATGTCGCGGTAGGCGACGAGGCCCATGCGGATCTCGGCGTCGGGATTGGAATCGACGATTGCGGTCGCGATCGACCAGATCTTGCGCTTGGCGCCTTCGATCAGGCCGCCCATCGAGCCCGTGGTGTCCAGAACGAACGCGACTTCGACCGTGGGCTTGGCGACGGCCTGCGACAGGCCGGCGGAAAGGGGTAGCGTAGCGAGAGCGAATGCGAGCGAGCGAAGCGTGATGCCGTGATCCCTGAAGCGTTGCTTCATGGTTTCTCTCCTCCATGTGTTCCGTCCCTCGGAACCCAGGTTCCCTCGGCTTCGCGGTGGCGTGTGGTCCAAATCAAGGCGGGTTGGGTACGAATTTGCGGCGCATTCCGCGCCGCAGCCCGGATGGCGACCGGTGCGGAATCGGATAGGCTAGGAGCATGGAATCGCCCGCCCGCCAGGTCAGCCTCGTACCGCCGCCGGACCGCCGCCAATCGGAGACCGCGCTCGCGATCGCGCGCGGCACCGCCAGGATGCTGCGAACACTGGGTTTTTCCTGCATCAGTGAGTTGCCTTTGCCGTCCGGCCGGCGCGCCGATCTGGTGGCGCTGAACGAGAAAAGCGAGATCTGGATCGTCGAGATCAAGTCGTCGGTGGAGGATTTGCGCGCCGACCAGAAATGGCAGGACTACCGGATGCATTGCGACCGGCTGTTCTTTGCCTTCACGCAGGATCTACCCTGCGAGATTTTCCCTGAGGGCACCGGCCTGATCGTTGCCGATGCCTATGGCGCCCATCTGCACTGCGAGGCGCCCGAGCATCGCCTGGCCGCGCCGACCCGCAAATTGATGACGGTGCGGTTCGCGATGGCCGCGGCGCAACGGATCAACCGGCTGGTCGATCCGCAGGGACATTCGGAGTTTTAGCAACCACCGTCACCGCGATGAAGTCAGCGTCAACGACTCGTTACTTGGGCCGGTTGATGATGGTGTCCTGGGTCGGCGTGACGATGCAGATGCTGCGATCGTTCCACTGGATGCCGTAGCCGAAGATGATGATGCTGCCCTTCGGCGACGCAAGTCCGCCACCGGCAACGATATCGAGCTCCTGCAGGCTCAGTTCGCGGGTCTCATGGTTGGTTGCGTTCATGTCCGTCTCTCCCTTGTCCCGGCGAGGGACCGTGTTGCCGTTCGCAAAACCTTAGGCAGCGGCACCGATCGTCGCTGTGACGGATGTCACACCGAGGCGGCGCGGGAGAGCAGGAAGATTTTGCGGCGCGCAATCCCGCACGATGGTCCGCGATCAGGCGGACCATCGGCGATCACACGGGTAAGAGCCGCTTACGCGGACTTGCCGTAATTATAGAATCCCTTGCCGGTCTTGCGGCCGAGATGGCCGGCGGCGACCATTTCCTTCAGCAGCGGCGCGGGCCGGTATTTCGGGTCGTTGAAGCCTTCATAGAACACCTCCATGACCGACAGCATGGTGTCGAGGCCGACCATGTCGGCCAGTGCCAGCGGGCCGATCGGGTGGTTGCAGCCGAGCTTCATGCCGGCGTCGAGGTCCTCGGCGGTGGCGATCCCTTCCTGCAGCGCAAAGATCGCCTCGTTGATCATCGGGCACAGGATGCGGTTGACTGCAAAGCCCGGGCTGTTTTTCGCCGTGATCGGCACCTTGCCGACCCGCTTTGCAAATTCTTCAGCCAGGGCGTGGGTGTCGTCGGACGTCTGCAAACCGCGGATCAACTCCAGCAGCGCCATCAGCGGCACCGGATTGAAGAAGTGCATGCCAATGAAGCGGTCCGGACGGTCGGTCGCGGCAGCGAGTTTGGTGATCGAAATTGAGGAGGTGTTGGTCGCGACGATCGCGCGCGGGTTCAGCGTCGCGCAGAGGTCCTTGAGGATCTTGATTTTCAAATCCTCCCGCTCGGTCGCGGCCTCGATCACGAGGTCGCAATTGGCAAGCTTTGCGTTGTCCGTCGTCGCGGTGATGCGCGCCAACGCGGCCTGCCGATCGGCATCGGTCATCTTCTGCTTGTTGACGAGGCGCTCCAGGCTGCTGGTCAGCGTCGCCATCCCCCGCGCCACTGCGGCGTCCGAGATGTCGATCATCGTCACCTTCAGCCCGGCCGCCGCGCAGACCTGCGCGATGCCGTTACCCATCGTGCCCGCCCCGATGATGCCAATCGTTTCAATCATAGCTTAGTGCCTCCACTGCTGAAGGCCGGTACCCAAAGATGCCGGCCTGCTCCAATCGCGTTGATGGCCATCGTTAGCAGAGCGCAGCGCTCATCGGTAGCAAAACCAGCCCGGCTTCGCCCACGGCGTCCACCGGCGTCATTTTATCCTCGCTTCTATCCTTGCCGCGGCGGCGATCAGCTCCTTGCCGTCAGAGGTCCTGATCGTCAGCTGGACCGTTTCGGCGCTGTTGCCTGCAGGAATCGGCGCAAAAATGCGATTTCCGTTTTTCGGGTCGGCCGTCACGGCATCGTCGAACAAGACTGCGTCGCTGCGTTTCATGATGATGCGCAGCGGCGTCACAGGTTCAATGCTGAAGAACTGAAGGGTGGCGCCGGACGCTTCGGCGACAAGATTGATCAGGATGTTCGCGTTCGCATGCGTCACGTTGCTCATGCCGACGGTTGGGCTGTAGGTTTCCGGAATCGACACCTCGCTCCGCGCCGGAAACTCGGCGCTGTGGAAAAATTCGTCCGACACCCCCGCCCATAACTCGACGTAAGGCCGCGCCGGGTTCGGATCCTTGCGCTGGTCGGTTTCGTTCGTGAACGAGGCAAATCCCCACGTCCACATTTTCAGGCCTCGCGTGATCGTGTTGTCCGCGATGCGGATGATCCCTTCTTCATTGTCGTGGTTGATCACGCCCCAGAAATTGCCGCCCTGCATATCCGGCGCCGCATAGGCGATGCCCATCGTCGGCCAGTTCTTGAAGTAGCGCAGCTTTGCGAATCGGGTGGTGCCCGCGCCGGCACTCGCGTCGCCCTCGGCTATATTCTTTGACCAGGCGGGCGTGCGGTAAGCCGCGACCGGCGCGATGATCTCGGCGCCGCCGGTGGTTTTGGGATTGTTCGGATCCGACCCCGGCGCCAGCGTCGTGCAGGTCCAGTATTCGTACGGGATCGTCTTGTCGTTTGGGTTCTTCAGCACCAGGCGCGCATCGACCGCGGCGCGATCGGCCTTCAGCGTCACATGGTAAGTCGCTTCGATGCCGCTCGATCCCTTGCTGAACTTCTCCGGTGCCGCCGGGTATTCGAAATTGTCCGTCAGCGACATCGACACCGTCACTTCGTCGGCACTCTCTTTCACAACCTTGAAATCCCACGGTTTTGGCCACGTCCTGCCGTGCTCGGCATCCGGAAAGGTGGGAAAGATGCCGCCATACACCATCAGCCAATCGTAATAGAAATTGCCTTCGCCCATTCCGTAGGGCACGCCGACTTCGGTGCGGTACAGCTGTTCATGGCCGGTCGGCTTGTAGATGATGGAAAGAATGCGCCCGCCGAATTCGGGCAGCAGCACGACCTTCAGGTAGCGGTTCTCGAGCACCCGGCCCTTGAACGTGCGATCGACGATGGTGTTCTTGTCGAGCGACCCGTTGACGAAGCCGTTCTCCCCGGAGGTCGCATATTTGACCGTGCTCCAATGCACCGTCTGCTCACTGAGCGACACCTGGTCCGGCGCCGCCGACGCCGCAAGCGCGGCATGAAATGTCCAGATCGCCGAAATCACGCCGGCCGTGAAGCGGAGACCGATACGCGAGGAAGCACCAATTGCCATTGACGTGGCCTTTGACTGACCGGGCGATCCTATCGTGCAACGGCCGGCTTGTTGAAGCGATTTGGTGCGATTTCTCCCCTGCCGGCTCGAAGTATCCCACTTCGTGCCAGGCGAGGGTAACGCTGTCGCCGCCGCGCTCCGCCTCAAATGCAAAGGCTGAGTATCTTGATGCGGCAGTCGCTTGATTTTGGCCGGGATGCGGGAGCGGCCTCGCGTTTCACAGCAACAAGCGGCTCCGTCTCTTTCTTGTTCTTGCCCTTGGGCCGCTTCGGCTCGTAATCGCCGGCGATCACCATGGCCCAGTAGGTGCGCTTGCCGCTGGCATCCCTGGCGCTCGCGATCCCGACGCGTGACGCATTTTGCAACAGTAGGTTCTTGCGGTGCCCGGAGGAGTCGATCCACTGGCCGAGCGTCTTCTCGAAACTCTCGTATCCGTAGGCAATGTTCTCGGCGGCGCGACCCGCACCCGCCGGCGCGACCCGTTTGGTGAACGGGCCGAGCACCTCATGACTAAGCTCATTCTTCGCCGCCATCGCGCGCGCCTGGTCCATCGCGATGCGGTCGAGCGTTGCATCGCGCACGACGCGGACCTGGCCATGCTTGAGGCGGAAGCCGGAGATCAGTTCGGCCGGCGACTCGGCGGCCATCGCAGGCGCGGCGAGCATTAAAAAGCCTGCCATCAGTCCGCCAACGGCGCGACGTGTCATCGTCCCCCAAATACCCATTGTTCAATAAACCAGCGCCATATCTGGCTGCTTATCCATCGTTAATGTGGACGACTCAAGGCACGGGGCGTGTATTCCCTGGCACTTGACCGACAGCCGGCGGGGGTCGCAGGCAATAGCTTGGTCAGCCGCAGTTCCAAACCGCGCCGATCGGCGTCCGCGTCCAGCACGGGCCAAAGCTGCCGCCATTGTAGCGGCCGCCGTAAAAACCGGGACGGCCGAAATAGCGCCAGGCGCCATCATAGCCGTAATAACTCGGGACCGGATCGATGTACCAGGGACGCTGGTTGCGGCGCGCGGCGCGCAAAACCGCAGCTCTCTGGGTGTAAGCCGGGCGGCTGTTGTTCGGAGGCTGATGATAGCCCGGCAGGAAGCCGTAGCCCTGCCAGCGTGGCGCCGGCCGCTTATGGGCAGGAGCAGCCGGCGCGACGACCGGCAGGAGTGACAGGACAACAGCAATCAATGCAAACACGAAGCGCGACATGCGCGCACCATAGACGGCCGGCTGTTGGGAGGCGATTCAAATCTAAGTGCACGGTCCAGCGCGACTATTTCCGGTTCGCTTGCGAGCGGCTGCATGCGCCAACAGCGGCTATTCCCCTCAACGGACATTGCGCTAGCGTATTTCAGCTCAATTGGGCCGGTTCTCGCTCGCCTCTTCGCCTCAAAGTGCTAGAATTTGGTGTGCTGGGGTTTGCAATGCTCAGCGCCGATCGGCGCCGGCTCACTCATAAGGGAGCGTGATCATGGCGAGTGTAATCGATATCGCAAAGGCCGCAGTCACCGCATACAACGAAAAGGACTGGAGCAAGGCCAGGGGACATCCTGGCTGCCAACGCCGTGTACGACGAGAAGGGAACTAACCGTCGCATCAAGGGCGCCGGCGAGATCATCGAGGCCTGGCAGGGCTGGGCCAAGGCCTTCCCCGATTCGAAAGCCACATTCGTGCGTGAGTTCGCGAGCGGGGACACCGCGGTCCTCGAGCTTGTCTGGAAAGGCACTCACACGGGCCCGCTCCAGACTCCAGCAGGTACCATTCCGCCTTCGAACAAGCGGATCGAGGTGCCGGCCTGCCAGATCGTCCAGGTCGAGGGTGGTAAGGCCAAGAGCGCCGTGCACTACTTCGACCTCCTGACAATGCTCACACAGATCGGTGCCTCTGGCGCGGTAAAGACTGCCGCGTGAAAGGCAAAGCCGTTCCGTCCAATTGGAGAAGCCCGCCGGCGTGAGCCGGCGGGCGCGACGCAAAGGACGACGATCGAAGCCAAGCTCGTCCGCAGACTCTCGGGCAGCACCTCGATCGGCGAATGCGTCGGCACTGCCGGGCTCGGCTGCTACGGCTTTAATGCCATTCGTCCATCCGCTTCGCGCCAACATCGGTCGTCCGCTGGCCCCGCTTGCGGTCGAGCGCGAAGATAAAATCCTCAGCTTACGGAAACGCGATCGTGATCTTGCCGAAATGGCCGGCCTGCTGCATCAGCCGCAGCGCGCCCGGCACTTCGGTGAAACCAAGCGTTCTGTCGATCACGGGCTTGAGGCGGTTCTGCCCGATCGCCGCGGCCATGTTCTCAAACATTCTCCGGCTGCCGACGGAGAGCCCGATCACGTGCAGGTTCTTGCTGAACAGGGTAGGGATCGAGACCTGCTGGGAAAAGCCCGATAGCACCCCGATCACAAGGATGGTGCCGCCGACGCGCGCGGCCTCGAGCGATTGCTGAAAGGTGTCCTTGCCGCCGACTTCCACGATGTGATCGACGCCGCCGCCGGCCCAGTCCGCGGCAGCCTTGCCCCATTCGGCGACCGCGCGATAGTTGATCGTATGGTCCGCGCCGAGCGCTTTCGCGCGTTCGAGTTTTTCGTCGTTCGATGACGTCACGATGACCGTGGCGCCCGCCAGCTTGGCGAACTGCAGCGCGAAAATCGAAACCCCGCCCGTGCCCTGCACCAGGACGGTCTGGCCCGGCCGGAGCCGGGCTTCGTCGAACAGCGCGCGCCAGGCGGTGAGTGCCGCGCATGGCAAGGTGGCGGCCTCGGCAAAGGTCAAATGATCGGGAATGCGGGTGACGCCTTCGGCGTCAAGCAGCAGCAATTCCTGCAGCACACCCGGGCGCGTGCCGCCAAGCGCGAGGCGGCGGCCGCTGGCCGAAGGCCCGCCGTCGAACCAGGATTGAAAGAACATCGGGCACACGCGATTCCCGACCGAGACCCGGCTCACGCCTGGTCCCACGGCGACAATTTCGCCGGCTCCGTCGGAGAACGGGATCAGCGGAAGCCTGTACGCGCCGCCCTGGCCCTGCACGGTTATCAGGTCGCGATAATTCAGCGATGCCGCGCGCATCCGGACCACGACCTGACCGGGGCCGGGCTCCGGCTCCGGCCGATCGACCAGTTCCAAGGCGTCGATCGACCACTCGCGTGCGACTTGCCAGACTTTCAACAAAGCCTCCTTTATTCGCCGATGCTACGCCGCGAAATACCCGCCGTCGACCACCTGCGACGCGCCGGTCATGAACGAGGCCTTGTCGGAACACATCCAGACCACGGCTTCCGCGATTTCCTCGGGCACGCCCATGCGGTTCATCGGCACCTTTGCCAACGTGGCATCGAGCCGCGTCTCCACCACCTCCCTGGTCATGGGTGTGGTGATATAGCCGGGGTTGACGCAGTTCACGCGGATGCCGTCCAGCGCATATTCGATCGCCGCGGTTTTCGTCAGTCCCACCACGCCGTGCTTTGCCGCCACATAATGTCCCGAAGTCGCCAGACCAATCAGCCCGGCGATCGAGGCGGTGTTGACGATCGCGCCGCCACCGCCTTGCGCCAGCATTTGCGCGATCTCGTGTTTCATGCAGAGCCACACGCCGGTGAGGTTGATCGCGAGCATGGTGTCGAACGAGATCTGGCTGAGTTCGTGCAGGCGCTGGCGTCCGGGGCCAACCGATCCGCCGGCAACGCCGGCATTGTTGAACGCGCAGTCGATCCGTCCATAGGCCGCCACGGTGCGCGCGACCATCGCGGCAACGTCGCCTTCTGCGGTGACGTCGCCGCCGATCGCAATGGCCTGACCGCCGGCCGCGTTGATCAGGGCGACGGTGCCGGCCGCGTTTTCCTCGGTGCGATCGGCTACCGCGACCCTCGCGCCCTCGCGCGCCATTGCCAGCGCCGTCGCGCGTCCGATGCCCGAGGCGCCGCCCGTCACCAGCGCCACCTTGCGATCAAGAATGCCTGCCATGTCTGTTTTCTCCTGCTAGCCTAGGCCGCCATCGACCGTGAAGCACTGGCGCGTAATTCGGCTGCTCTCGTCGGACGCCAGAAACAGCGCCAAGCACGCGATGTCGTCGGGCGTCACCGCGTCGGGAATGTCCTGACGCGTGCGAAGCTCGGCGATCTTCTGCTCGTCAGGATACCACAGCCGGCGCTGGCGCTCGGTGATCACCATACCGGGTGCGATGGCGTTGACGCGGATGCGGTCTGGTCCGACCGACCGGGCCAGGGAATTGGTGAAGCCGACAATCGCCGCTTTCGCCGCCGCGTAGACCGGCAGCGCCGGTGCGCCGCGGGTCCATGCCACGGATGACATGTTGATGATCGAACCGCCGCCGCGGGCCTGCATCTGCGGCACCACGGCCTGTGCGGCGAAGAAAACGTGCTTGAGGTTGACGGCGATCGACCAGTCGAATTCCGCCGGCGTCACTTCTGAAAGCACCTGGCGCTGGTCGTTGGCGGCGTTGTTGACCAGTACCGCGGCATCGCCGAGCGTGGCGTGGACCTTGGCCATCGCGGCGCGCAACGCGTCGATATCCAGCAAGTCGCAGGGCGCGAACAGCGGCGCGGAGCCGGACGCATCCGTCACCTCGCGCACCAGCGCTTCGCCGGCGACGGCGTCGATGTCGAGGAAGGCGACACGGGCCTTTTGTGCCGCGAACGCACGGACGAACGCGGCGCCGATGCCGCTGGCGCCTCCGGTGATCAACACGACACGGCCTGCAAGGCTGGGATAAAGGGCATGGGTCATGCGATCAGGCGCTCCGTCACCGGGTCGAACAGGCAAATCCGACGCGTGTCGAGCGCGAAGGCGGCAAGCTTACCCGGCTCAGGCCTGATGTCCGGCGAGATGCGCGCCAGCACCTGCTCCCCGCCGAGCCGCAGCAACACGATGGTCTCCGCGCCGGTGGGCTCGACCATCTCGACCGGCGCCTGGACGACGATCGGTGCGCCCGATGCGCCCGAAAAACTGCGGCTGCCCTCGGCAATGCATTCCGGCCTGATGCCAAGCACCACGTCGCGGCCGACAAAGGCTGCGGCCGCCTCGTACCCCTGCAGTCGAAGACGGACCTCGTCCAGCCGCCCGGCGCCGATCACCACCACCGGCCCGCCATCTTCCGCTTCGAGCCGCGCCGGCATCGTGTTCATCGGCGGTGAGCCCATGAAGCGTGCGACGAACAAATTGGCCGGATAGCGGTACACCGTATCCGGATCGGCGAATTGCTGCACCTCGCCCTGATGCATGACGGCGATCCGCGTCGCCATTGTCATCGCCTCGATCTGGTCGTGGGTGACATAGACGATGGTCGCGCCGATGCGCTGGTGCAGCCGCTTGATCTCCATCCGCATCTCGACGCGCAGTTTGGCGTCGAGGTTGGAGAGCGGTTCGTCGAACAGGAACAGCAGGGGATCGCGCACCAGGGCCCGGCCCATCGCCACGCGCTGGCGTTGGCCGCCGGACAATTGCGATGGCTTGCGGCCGAGCAATGGCTCGATCTGCAGCAGCCGCGCGACATTGGCCAGCGCCTTCTCCTGCTCCGCCTTCGGAACATGGCGGCATTCCATGCCGAAGGTGATGTTCTGGCGCACCGTCATCGACGGATAGAGCGCATAGGACTGGAACACCATCGCGATGTCGCGGTCCTTTGGCGCGATGTCGTTGACGACCCGTCCGCCGATCTCCACGGTCCCCGCGCTCGGGCGATCGAGCCCGGCCACGATGTTGAGCAAGGTGGATTTTCCGCAGCCGGACGGTCCGACCAGCACGGTGAATTCGCCGCTCTCGATGTCGAGGTCGATCCCCTTCAACACTTCCAGATTGGCGTACCGCTTCGACAGGGCACGAATGCTCAACGCTGCCATGACTTCCCCTTCAATGACTTCCCCTTCATTTCACGGCGCCGGCGGTAAGGCCGCGTACGAAGTATTTGCCACCGATCAGGTAGATCAACAGGGTAGGCAGGGCCGCGATCATCACCGCGGCGCTTTGCACGCCATGATGCGGGATGTCGGCGACCGCGGCCGAGAGCGCGATCAGCGCAGCGGTGACCGGCTGCTGTTGGCCGGTCGTGAATGTCACGCCATAGAGGAACTCGTTCCAGATATGCGTGAACTGCCAGATCACGGTGACAACCAGGATGGGCGGCGAGAGTGGGAGAATGATGCGCCAGAAAATACGAAAGAACCCGGCGCCATCGATGCGCGCGGCCCTAATCAACTCCTGCGGGATGGCAACGTAGTAGTTTCGGCAGAACAAGACGGTAAAGGAGAGTCCCTGGATCGTGTGGATCAGCACCAGGCCCGTCAGCGTGTTCATCAGCCCGGTATCGCGCAGCACGATGGTCCACGGCAGCAAGCGCATCTGCTGCGGCAGGAAGATGCCCAGCGTGACGATGCCGTAGATCCAGTTGTCGCCGCGAAAGCGCCAGAGCGAAACGGCGTAACCGGCGACCGCACCAAGCAGGGTGGAAAAGATCGTCGCGGGAATCGTCACGAGCGCGGAGTTCAACATGTAGGGGCGGATGCCGACACAGGTCTGCGCGACGCAGAAGTCGGACCAGGCTGTGAGGTAGTTGCCAAAGGCCCACTGCCGCGGCCAGCCGATCATCGAGGTCTGGACGATTTCCTCGTTGCTGCGCAGCGAATTCAGCACGACGACGATTAGTGGTACGAGCCACGCCGCCGCGACCAGCGAAACGACGAGATAGATCAGCATGCGGCTCGGCGCGAAGGTTCGATCACGCATGGGGGGCCCGACGTTGCTGGAGATATTGCCACGCCGCGTAAGGCAGCAGCACCGAGAGAAGAATCAGCAACATCAGCACGGCCGCCGCCGCCCCCCGGCCGAGCAGGTTGCGTTGGAACATCAGGTCGTAGACGACAAGGGCCGGCAACTGGGTCGCGATTCCAGGGCCGCCGTTGGTCAGCGCGCGGACGAGGTCGAAGGTCGAAATGGCGAACTGCAGCTGGATCACGATGACAGTTATGGTGATCGGCCAGAGCGTCGGCAGGATGACGCGCCGGTACATCCGGACCGGTCCGGCGCCGTCGATCTGTGCCGCCTTGATCAGGTCGGCATCGACGGACCTGAGGCCGGCGAGGAAGAGCGCCATGGCGAAGCCCGAGGATTGCCAGATCGCAGCGATGACGATCGTCCAGATCGCCATGTCGCGGTCGATCAGCCAATCGAACCGGAAGGAAGTCCAGCCGAAATCGTGGACGAGCTTCTGGATCCCGATGCCGGGATTGAGCAGCCAGCTCCAGACCGTGCCGGTGACCACGAACGACACCGCCAGGGGGTAGAGGAAGATGGACCGCAGCACGTTCTCGCCGCGAATGCGCTGATCGAGCAGGATCGCGAGTATGAGACCTGTCACCAGGCTGAGCAGCACGAACGCACTGCCGAACAGCAGCAGATTGTCGAAGGCGATTTGCCAGTTCCGCGACGCCAAAACCGAGGTGTAATTGCGCAAACCGACCCAGCCCGACACCGGGACCAGCGTGGACGGCGTGAACGAGATCCAGATGGTCCACAGCGAAAACGAAACGAGGTGCGCGGCCGACAACAGCAGCGGTACCCAGATCGTCAGATACTCGGGCAGCCGGCGCACCATTTCAGGTGTCGTCGGCCGCCCTGCTCGCGGTGCCGCGGCGTCTGTCAACGCGCGCTCTCGACGGCCTCGGCGAGGCGGGTGACTGCCTGCTCGGGCTTGATCGTCTTGTTCTTCACATACTCCGTGATCACGTCGATCAACGCAGCGGTCAGGCCGTTTTCCTGTGCCATGTTGTGCGCGACGCTGAGAACCGCCTGATTACTGGCGATCGCGTCTTTCAGAGCTGCTGCGGTTCGGCGTTGACCGTCCGACCAGCCTTCGCCGGAAAGATCAACATCGGTGCGCACGGGTATCGATCCCGTGATCTGCGAATACATGGTCTGGATGGCGGGATCCATGACGAGCTGGGCCATCAGCGCCTGGCCGGCTTGCAGGTCGGGCTCCTTGCGCTGCCAGAATATGAACGCGTCGGCATTCAACAGGAACACCGGCTTGCCGTTGTCGCTGGGGCCGGGAGCAATCATGAAGTCCTCGAACTTGAAACCGGCATTGCGCAACACGCCCTGCGCCCACCCGCCCATGATCATCATGCCCATGTCGCCGTCGACGAAGCGCTTCAGGTTGGTCGAAAAGTGCTGGGCGCCGACGTTGGGGTCCATCCAGTCGGCGATCTTGCGTACCTGCACGAAGGCGGCCTTGATCTCGGGGCCCTCGAGGGCCTTCTTGTCGAGGTTCATGATGGCTGCGCGGTATGCGGCGGGACTGATGCCTGCCAGGGAGGCCTCGAACTTCTGCCCGTCATCGGGGCGGGTGCCGCCGTTGGCGATGGGATAGGCGACCCCGCCCGCTTTCATCTTTTCGGCCAGGTCGTTGAAGTCTGCCCATGTGACGGGGATCTTGTCGGCCTTGGCCTTGTCCATCGCGCGCTTGGACAGAAACAGCATGTTGGTGCTGTAGATCTGCAACGGCAGCGCAATCCACTTGCCGCCGGGCTTGTGCAGTTTCGCAAGGTCCGGGGCAACGACCTTTTCGTAGCCGGCGGCAGCGACTAGCTCATCGAGGCTCACGGTCGGGGCGATCTTCGACCAGGCCGCAATCTCGGGTCCCTTGAGCTGCGAACAGGCCGGCGGATCGCCGGCCATGATCTGGGCGCGCAGCTTGTTCATCATTTCGGTGGTGAACCCGGGAACCGGCGAATGTTGCCAGACGCCGCCCCTCTCCTCGAATTTCTTACCGAGCGCCGTGATGGCCGCCCCATCGCTGCCGGCAGACCATTGCGAGATGGCGGTCAGGCGCGGCTTGATCGCGCTTTGCGCGCGGGCGAACGCCGGCAGCGCAAGCGCGGCCGCGGATCCAGCGAGCAGACGACGCCTTGTGATCATTGGCATGGTACGTTCCTCCCGGTTTCAAACCTTGACGCGTTTGCCGCGTCGTTCATTGCTTGTCAGGCGGCCTCCGCCGATGAGGCCGGCATGCCGCCGCGGCAGGCCAGACAGCAGGCTGCAAAGGCGAGCGCGGCATTCGGATCATTGCCGCTCGAAGGCGGCACGAAAGCGAGTGATACCTGGGCGAATTTCCGCCCGCCCATCACGCAGGCATCGATCCCGTCGATCAACGCCTTTCGATCTGCTTCCGCGAGAACAGACGGCCAGCCGCTGATGGCCACGCCGGCACAAGGCTTGACGTTCAGCGTATTGCCGATCGCAAGGCCAAGCCGGAACAGCCGGCGCCGCAGTTCCTGGCGCATGCGGGCGGAGATCGGGATCGCATTCACCCACTCGTCGCCGAGCTGCAGCAATTCCGGCTCGCCAACACCGAGAAGCCCGGCCAAGGCCGGAAGCGACGTATAGGCCTCGACACAGCCATGATGGCCGCAGCGGCAAGGCGGACCGCCGTCGTCGAACACCATGTGGCCGAGCTCGACCGGCTGCAACGCATCGGCCTCGATCGGGTCGTCCATCCAGGCGCCTGCCACGCCCTGGCCGACAAAGACGAACAGATGCGGGCCGGTAAACGGATAGTCTTCCGTGCGGCAGCGATGAAACGTGGCGTGCGCCACGACCGAATTGGTGATCGCGACCGGCACGTCCGCAAACATCTCGGCAAGCATGCCGTGAACGCGCTTGACGTCGCAGGGAATGATCGGATTGACGAGCTCGCTCAATCGGCCAAGCCCCGGGACCGAAACGCCGATCTGCGAGAGCTGAACCCGATGCTGCCGCGTCCAGTCCTGCAGCGATTGCAGCGCCTGATGAAACAGCCGGCTGACGGATTTGACGGTTGGCGATTTCGGCAGTGGCAGGCGGTCGGTATAATGCAGCCCGCCGGAAAGCCCGCCGACCCCAACGGTCAGCCGCTGGCCGGTCAGCTCGATGGCGGCCAGCCTTACCGAGCTGTCGAGTAATACCAAACCGGTCGGGCCACCGAAGTAAGGCGCAGGCCGCCTCACTTCCTCGATCAGGCCCTCCGCCTTCAGATCAAACAGGATACGCGACAGGCTTGCCTCGGAGAGGCGCACGGCTTTGGCCAAAGGCGGTCGAAACATGCCGCCCGACTGAAGCAGATGCCCCAGAATGGCCGCACGCGTCTGCCGCCGACTTCTCGGCTGCTCCGGCATTTCCGTCCCTGTCGTCATTCTTACTTAGTGTAAGAATGTGCGCGCGAAACATTTCAACTGTCAAGGCGCTTGCCGGCTCAAGGCATGCGTTGTGTGCGCGGCAGCAAAATCGAGGGCGCAGGCGTTTGGTTCGAAGCTGGTGGCTCATTGATCTGCG
Source organism: Bradyrhizobium sp. AUGA SZCCT0182 (assembly GCF_018130185.1). Lineage (NCBI taxonomy): Bacteria > Pseudomonadati > Pseudomonadota > Alphaproteobacteria > Hyphomicrobiales > Nitrobacteraceae > Bradyrhizobium > Bradyrhizobium sp. AUGA SZCCT0182. The sequence goes on from NZ_JAFCLY010000062.1 coordinate 42,066, forward strand.
TCGTGCGCGCCCTCCGCAAACCCGCATTGCCGCACAACCGGTATGCCGCCGCTGCGAGCTGCGCCGAGATGACGAACGCGAATAGTTGTGGTCTATCTGTCGCCGTACAGCGGGCCTTGAAATCAAAATAAAATCCGGCATCGACGCCGCGTCCAATAACGGTGGATCACTTGATGGCTGCAATCTATCCAGATCTCGAGGGCAAGTCTGTCCTGGTCACGGGCGGTGGGTCGGGGATAGGCGCGTCGATCGTGCGTGCCTTCGCGCGGCAGAAGGCCAAAGTCGGTTTTCTGGACATCGCCAGAGATCCTTCAACGCGGTTGGTCGATGAACTCGCTGCACAGGGATTTGCAGTCCGATATGAATATTGCGATGTGACCAATATCGATCATTTACGCGCCGCGATCGGCCGGATCAGGGCCGGCATTGGGCCGATTCGCGTGCTGATCAACAACGCGGCGCATGATGACCGGCATTCGGTCGAGAGCGTCACGCCGGAATATTGGGATGACAGAATTGCCGTCAACCTGAAGCACCAGTTCTTTGCCGCTCAAGCCGTCCTGCCGGACATGCAAGCCGGGAAAGACGGCGCTATCGTTAACTTCGGATCGATCTCCTGGATGACCGCGCAGGGCGGGATGCCGGTGTACACCGCTTCGAAGTCGGCCGTGCTTGGATTGACGCGCGGGCTCGCGCGCGACTACGGCGCCTGGAATATCCGCGTCAACGCCGTCGTTCCCGGCTGGATCATGACGGAGCGTCAGATCGAAAAATGGGTGACGCCGCAAGGCGAGGCCGATCTGATGAAGGCGCAGTGCCTCAAGCGCAAACTCTACCCGGACGACATCTCCCGGGTCGTGGTGTTCCTGGCCTCGGAAGAAGCGAGCGCGTGCACCAGTCAGCACTATGTCGTCGACGGCGGGAGAGTGTGAAGGACGATTTTGAGCCAGGCGTATCTGCCTAGGCGCCAGCCAGTACGTCGCGCACGTCGAGGCGTTCCCCGTCCGGCTTGCTGACGTAAAGATGGTCAGCCAGTACCGATTGCATGTTCTCAAACATCGAATAGAGGTCGTCACAATAGACTGACGGATTGTCGTAGCCGTTCTTTTTGGAGAAGCGATGCGGAAGGTAGCCGCCGCCGCAGGCGTTCATGAATTTGCACTGCTGGCATTTCGCGGCAAGTTGGATGGAAGCATCGCGCGCGGCTTTCCAGCGCGGCTCGTTCCTGACGTCGTCGATGGCATGCTCGAAAATATTGAACTTGGTCTGCGTGAGGCCGTCGCCGGCAATCCGCAGCACATCGTGCGCCTCGACGGAACCGTCGGTCATGACCGTGCAGAGTTCGATAGGTTTGTAGCCGACGCCCTCGGTCGGCGAATTGTTGCCGAGCATGGCGGTGATCATGTCGCTGATGATCCGGATGTTGGCCGTGGGCTTGATCCGGTTGGCCTCCAGCCACAGGTCGAACAGGCCGTTGTAGAACGAACCAACGGATGCGGGGGTCTCGTCCACCGTCGCGTCGGGGATCATGATGTCGTAGCTGGAAATTCCGCATTCTGCGAAAAACTCGACATATTGTTCTGGCGGGTAGGCGGGATTGCAGACGGCGAGGGCGGTCATGCCGATGTCGCGCGATGCAAGCATGCGTGCGGCCCGTTCCGCCGCGGCGTGGGTGCCGGTGCCCTGAAACGTCTTGCGGTGAATGTCGTGAATGTGTTCGGGCCCATCCAGGCTGATCGCGACGGAAATGTTGCGCGCCTCGAAACAGTCCAGCCATTCATCGTCGATCAGCACGCCATTGGTGGTTACCGCGATCGGTATGTCGCAACCGGTCCGTGACGAAATGCCTTCGCAGGCCTCGGCAAAACGGTGGAAATTTTCAACTCCCCACAGCAGGGGTTCGCCGCCGTGCAGAATGATCGGGAAATCGATCAGGGAATACCTGGCAACGTGCTCTTCGATGCGCAGCAACAATTGCTGCAGCACGTCGTCACTCATCAGCTTCGGCTTGTCATAAACAGCCGCGTCGCGAAACCAGTAGCAATAGGAGCAGTCGATGTTGCATCGCGAGGCAACCTTGACAAGCAGCTGCGAGATCGGCTGCTCCTGGAAGCCGACCGCATCTGCCAAAGCATCTGTTGCGTCAGCCGACATGCCGATACCGGATGGCCCCAAGGAAACCACGAAGCAAAGCTAGTACTGGAAAAGCCTAGTACCGGATAAATCCGCCCCGGCGGAATCCGCCACCGCCGTAGTATCCGCCGCCTCTACGAAAACCACCGTAGCCTCCGCCGCCGCGAACAAAACCGCGTCTGAAGTAAACCTCGGTCGGTGTGACACCATTTTGCCCACGCAGATCACTCAGCAACGCCTCGATGCCCTGATGATCGCTCTGGATCGTTGCGCCCGGCCCATGCAGTTGCAGGACAGTCGATAGAACCTTCAGCGTGGTAATCGGCATGCTGTGCTCCGTTTTCTTGCGACGCAGTAAAAGGGTCGAACGAAGGCTGGTGTATCAATCAGCTGAGCAGCAGGAGATTATACCAATTCCATTGTCGCGGCAATGTGGCGAACTATTCGTTCAGAGAAGGTTTGGGGTACTTCATCTTGAAGTTGATCGATGGGTACGGGAGCGGCCGGCGGCCGTGCCGCTATCCCGTTGCTTTCCCTATCCTCTTCTTAAGTCCGAAAATGCTGCAGATGCGCAGATGCCTGGTCTGGGGGCGCAAACTTTAAACTGGGCCAACATCCGGCATGCCTTGGAGAGGGATTCTCCCGCGGGATCAAGCTGGGTCTGCTTCCAGCGGTATATGTGGGTGGATCAATGGCTGGTGAAACCGACCACGGGGATCGGGACCGTCAGCCGATGATCAGTCCGCCGTCCGCATTGAGCAGTTCGAGTACCTCGTCGAGAATTCGCTCCCGCTTGAATTCGACCAGCTTGTCGCGGCTTGCCGATGATCGGCTGGGGAAAGCATCAGCGTGCCCTGCAGGAGGTGAGTTGATTTTGAGCGCCGACCCCGTCTTGAGTCTGCCCGACGGGCAAATCAGTTCGGTTTTACGGAAATCATGTCAAGCCCCGAAATAAAAAATATTTCTGTTTACCAGAACACAAATCAGGGGCATATATTCGCCCATCCCGTCCCACTCAGAAGGGCGTCGGCCGTCGTCACGGACGTTGGACGGGTTGCGGTGGACGCTGGTTTACGCCTCGACGACGGCGTGGATGGGCGTACGGCAAAACCGTGTGGTCCTGGCGCCCGTTGCAGGCGTCAAGCTGTCGGAGAAGCGCAAGCGGGAACGGCAGCGACGGAGT
>NZ_JAFCLY010000063.1:0-44786 GCF_018130185.1 Bradyrhizobium sp. AUGA SZCCT0182
GGCGGGAGGCCTGACGTTCAGTTCAACGTCATGCCGCTGTCGGTCGACAAACCCGGCGATCCTCTGCACCGCTATTCTGGATTCACGGCATCGGTTTGGCAGTGTCACGCCAAATCACGCGGACAGCTTGCGATCCGTTCGACCGATCCGTTCGAACAACCGCGCATTGAACCCAATTATTTTGCCGAGGACATCGATCGCAAAACAATCGTCGCAGGCCTGAACATCCTGCGCGACATTTACCGGCAGAAGTCGTTCCGCAATCTCTGGGACATCGAAATGGTCCCCGGGGACACGGCCAACAGCGATGCCGCCCTGTGGGATTTTGCACGTAAGACAGGCGGCACAGTGTTTCACTGCGTCGGTACCTGCCGGATGGGGAGCGACGATACATCGGTAGTCGATCCACAATTGCGGGTTCGGGGCGTCGAGAGACTGCGCGTGATCGATGCATCCGTGATGCCTCAGATCACATCGGCTAACACCAACGCCGCCAGTCTAATGATCGGAGAGCGCGGCGCTTGTGATGTCGTAACTGCAAGCCGGAGAGCGTGAGATGGAATTGATTTCCGACAGTCACGTCCCAAAATATGCGCAGATTGCCGACATCTTCCGGCAGCGTATCGCGCGGGGAATATGGGCGCAGGGCTTGCGGCTGCCGGCGAACGAGAACTTAGCCGCTGAATTCGGCGTCTCCCGCGTCACCATTCGCCAGGCTGTCGACCTGCTGGCTCGTGACGGCATTATCGAGGCTCGGCAAGGCCGTGGCACGTTTATCACCGGTACCTTGAAACAGGATCGCTGGCTCAAGGTCGAAACCACTCTGTCCGACCTTGCGGAGGTTTACCGCGACACTTCGCCTGAAATCATCAACATTTCGGAGAGCCGCACCGATGCGCCGCTGTTGCCCGAAGACGGCAAGGCAGCGACAAATTATGTCTTCATGCGGCGCGTGCACTCGCGAGACAAGCGGCCTTATTGCGTGATCTCAATCTATCTTGACGAGAAGGTGTTCAGGAAATCGCCAAGGCGCTTTCGCAAGGAGACGGTGATTCCGATCCTGAAGGATATGCGCGATCCGACTATCAGCAGCGCCCGTCAGACGCTGACGATTGGCACCGCCGATCTCGAAGTCGCGAAGTTGCTGCAAGTGCCCTTGAATTCGCCCGTTGCCGAGGTCCGGCGGGTATTTACAACCGCGGACCGAACAGTGATTTATTTGGGTGAGGTCACTTATCGCGGTGATTTCATCCGCATCGACATGGATTTGCGGCCGTGAAGGGTCTTTCATCGGAAGAACAGATCCCGACTTTGAGCGAGAGTCCGCTTCTGGTGCAAGCGGTCGTAATTTGCGCAACCGATTGACCGCGGATTTCCCTGTTACGCCCAGACGATACCCCTGTTCGTCAAATAAAATTCCCTGTTATTTAGCGCAGGGAATTCGTCTAAAAGGAGCTGCATTGCCGCACTTTGTGGCGGGTTGTCACGTCTCCGAGCCGCCGAAATCGCCAAATTCCCTGTAAAATTCCCTGTTTGCAGGGAATATTCCTGGAGACAGGTGCGATCAACACTGCGTCGCCAGCCACCCATTGTGAGATTCGGCCAGGCTTCCGAAGAGACGCGAGAATCGGCCGGAATCCCGGCTTTTCGCGCATTCGCCTTTGTCTCCAGACTCCCTGTTTGCCGAAGTTGAGAGAGAAATCGCCGAAAGTCTCCGGCCATATCCGCAAATATTCCCGTTTTGCGGAGACTATCGGCGGAGACCGGTTCGATCACCACTGCCGCCCCGACCGCGGCACTCGGTTTCGATCCGATCTCCGTTTTCAATTGCGAGGAATCGGCGATCTTTCGCCACGACTGCTGCACGAGAACTGCAGTCAATTTTCACCGATCTTCGATGAGTGTTTCGGAGAGCCAGAAGATATCGTTCAACCAGCTCAACCGGAACACCGGCTACCCGCATTGGCAACAAGGCTGGGGTAGAGCGCGGCATTGCCGTCTGCAGACCGATAGTCCAAGACAAGATTGCGCCCCTCGGCGTATCCAAGTTCTTCCAAACCGCGCCGCAAGGCAGCGAGGTTGGTCGTGTTGAGCTGCGCCGATGTCGGCTCGACCACTGCAATACGGTAAGTCCGGCGGGTCGGCTGTGCCTGTGCCGCGCGTTGTGGCGTTACTGACGTTGCGACAAGAGCTGCCAGAAATTCACGACGGTGCATGACCACCTCGATGCTGGATCGGGAATAATACCGGCTTCGGCCGGCCAGCCACTTCCGGTCTACCCCCGTCAACGGACATCGCCAGATCGGCCCGGCTCTTCCGCTTCGTGCCAAAACCGGACTTATGCGGCGCAGCAAACATCATCTCTATTCGATCACTTGGTCGGCGCGGGCGAGCAGCGCCGGTGGCACCGTGAGACCAAGCGCGTTGGCGGTCTTCAGATTGATTACCAACTCGAAGTGTGTCGGCTGCAAGACGGGCATCTCTGCCGGATTCGCGCCCTTCAGAATTTGACCGATGTAGTCCCCGGCCTGACGGTACATCCAACTGATGCTCGGACCGTAGCTTAGAAGGGCGCCAGCCGCCGCGATCTGCTGCACAAACCCCATGGTCAGGATCTTGTGCCTCAGCCCGAACGAAGCAATTGCCTCGCGCCGGTCCAACAGAATCGGATCGGTTCCGGTGATCAACGCTTCCGCCTTGGCGCTCAGCAGTTGCTCAAATGCGGCTTCCAATTCGGCTGCGTTTCTGGCGTTGACTGTGACCGTCTGCAGACCCAGCCTCTTCGCTCCTGCTTCTGCATCCGCTTCTTCGACTTTGACATTGGGATTCATCGGATTCATCAGCAACGCAATACGAGAAACCTTTGGTGCAATTTCGCCCAGCAATTCAACTCGCTTTGCGCCGAGCACATTCGGATTGAAAAGGATTCCCGTCACGTGCCGCCCGGGGCGGCTTATGGTTTCGATCAATCCATGACGGATTGGATCCCCACCAATCGTAAACACCACTGGTACGGCGCTGCTCGCTAGCTGCGCGGCACGCGCTGAGGCGACATCTCCCGTCGCGGCGATCACGGCTACGCCCATCGAGACAAGTTCAGCCGCAAGGCGAGGTAACTCGCTGTAGTCACCGCGAGCCCACCGTTCCTCAATCCGGACATTGCGACCCTCGACGAAGCCCGCCTTCGCCAGGCCTTCGCGAAATGAATCAGCATTGAAGCGATAGCTGTCCGGCGAGGCGCTGTTCAGGAAGCCCACCAATGGCAACTGTCGCTGCGCCAACGCGGCAAGAGGCAAAGCCGCCGCCGCAGCTCCAACGACCGCAATGAATTCCCGTCGTCTCATGTCCAGCCCCCGGGCTTAGGAGACGACATCGTATCTGCTCAAGCGATCACTTTGTAGAGCCGAAATCGGCTTCGCGATTGCAACATGAGATGCTGGCCGATGTCCGCTTTGGGTCAATCGCGTCGGTTTGACGGTCGGCAAACCACTTCCGGTCAACCCCGGTCAACGGACATCGCCAGATCAGCCGGGCTCTTCCGCTTCGTGCCAATTAGCAGACATGCCGACCTGAACAAGACATCAACGAGCGAAGCTATGAACGCCCCGCCAATGCTGTCTTGATCAGTGAGCTCGAAATACCCTTGCGGAGGCCCACCGAAGCTAAGCAGGATCGTGAGGTCAGCTTGGGCCGCTAATTTGTAGGAACAAAGCACTCTGGCTCTCGTTCGTATTGTGTACCGGAGGTTCACATGGATAGAGAAACCAAGCGCGAGTTTCTAATTGTGCTTCTAAGCGCCACGAGCGCCATTCCGCTCGCCACGGCAGTTGTTTTGGCCGTAAGTTACTAAGGCCCAAAATCGTCTGGCGGCGCCTTACTTCAGCGACGTGAAAAAGAGCTAGTGGACAGTTTGATTGGCAGCCTTCCGATGCCTAGGAATCGGCGGGTTCGGGGGGCATATTGAGTAGATGCCGCTCGGCACTAAGACCACGGTAGTCTTTGCCTGCCCCAAATGCAGTCGGGTTTACCGCGCCATGCAAGAGCGGCGTTCGCCCAGTCAATTGGGGATTTTCAAATGCTGGAATTGCAGTGCCGAGATTTACCGATGGTCCAGCTATTACGATTATTTGGACTGGAGCCAGGTTGAACCAAACGACCCGTCGGGAGATGGAAAATTAATAGACCCATCCCAAACGCCCCCCGCGACCCCAACCATCTCGCGAAGTCGATCATAGAGGAGGTTCGGCCTTGGTACTAATTAGGCGCCCGCTCTTCATTCCATCGCGACGAGTTTACTGCTGTCGAGCCGGCTGTTGTCACCCTGATAGGGGGCAACGACTGCGCTTGAGATAGTCTGCTTCAAAGTTCACGCCCGCCGGTTCATGCCGGCGGGTTTTTCTTTGCCCACGAAAACGGAGCCCTATACGAGGCTGACAGCGGCGAGAACAAGTTCGGCGCCGAATTCGCTCGATGCCAGCGCGATCAATGTTCCGGCACAGATGGCCAAAATAGCGGTGATTTTGAGAGTAATCACTTTGAAAATCCCCTGTCATTGGGGCGAGACCATTCCCGCCAGCCGGTAATCGGGGAAATACGCGGGGATCAGGTTGGCGTATGTGAGTCATAGCACACATGGCTCTGCACGGATTTGAACCGTGCACGCAGTTGGAACGACGTTCACGGTTGAGAACAGGATACTTGTCGCTCCAGTCGAGCCGTTGCGAGTGAACAACCGCCACGCGCTTGCCGTCCCGCTGAACGATCAGCCCGGTAGCCGTCGTGCTTGATCTCATGCAGCCAATTCTTGGAGGCCGGGACCTTGGTGGCGTCACCGGAGAGTTCGCTCCAGATGATCTTCAAGAGCGGGGAGAGGACCGCCGTACCTTGCTCGAGAAAATGGCGTCGGCCAGTCGTGAGCACGAATACATGTTCGCGAACGAATCCCAGAACCGTTTTGCGCGTGAATTCATTCGGCAAGGCCTTATAACGACTAAATCTCGACTGCACGGCAATTTGCTGGCCGACGTTGAGCAGTATTTTCAGACCCTGATATATTATCCGTTGATATGCACCGGGGTGGATAACGCTATCGTTTCCGCCGCGATCCTTCGTGAAGTAGTCGAGCCATTGAGCATCAAGTACAGCGCAAATCAAGCAAGCACCAAGACGATAATGAACGCGCTGGGGGCCGGAATCGGCGGGCGACGGCGGCGATGCGGGGGCGGCGCGCTCCCGAGAACGTGTTTCCGGCGCGAGCAAAAAGAAACCGCCGCACGGAGGCGTCGCGCGTGCGGCCGGAAGGGAGCCGAGGCCCCCGATGCGCGCTACGCCGACTCAGGTAAAGCGCAGGTGGAAATCGTCGATCGACCCCTCGATTGACTTTTGTTGTAGCGACATACGGTTGTCCGGTGCTGTGATTTCTGCGTGGCCCTTTGTGGTTCCGACCGTCCGGCCGCAGGTTTCAGCTTGTCGAGACGGCGCGCCAGATAAGGCAAAAGCATTTCGTGCTCAATGGTGAGGGCGTGGTGCTCGGTGTCGATGGCATTTCCGATTTCAACGCGCTGCACTCGCGCAAGCACGACGCCGGGGTGCAGTTCTATGCCTTCGACATGCTGGCCGGCGACGGCGACGACCACCGCAAGCTGCCGCTATCGATGCGAAAGACCAACCTTTGCGGCTGTTGGCGCGGCGCGCCGAGGGCATTTTTGTCGCGCCCCTTCGAACAGGTTGACGTCGGCACCGACCTATTCCGGGCCGCGTGCGGCATGGGCCTGGAAGGGCTCGTCAGCAAGCATCGTGAGCGCGCGTATCGCGCTGGCCGGTCGCCACACTGGATCAAGGTCAAGAACCGCCGGCACCAGGCGACGAGCCGCGAGTTTTGACTTCCGCGGCGGCCTCGGTGAGCGACCGCACCGGGCGCAAAATGTGCTCGACGGATTGCCGCTTATAAGCGCCAATGCCTGGATTGGCGCGGGCCCCGCTCCATCCGGGAGCTGGAAAGTGAGCTGTTGTAAAAACGCGGGTCTGGTTTTCCCGGGTTCGTCGCGCCGCGACCGTTGACAGGACTCGAACAGGGGTTACCGTGGACAAGTGAGGCCCGCCGCCCCAGGTCACCCCAGAGCGGCGGTCTCGCTACCAGGTCTGCGATAATCGAAGCCGTCCTCGCTCACAACGAGGGCGGCTTTTCGCAGACCCTGCCCGCCGAACATGACGAAGCAGTTCAAAGTAGCGTGAGGCATTCGAGGGGGGACCGCAAGGTGGCGCGGTCGTGAACCCACACCCGGAAATACGCATAACACGAAGGCGTGAATACGAGGCGGCACATAGCCGGGTTTCGGGTCGGTCGCCGACGGTTCGGGTGCGGGTTGCCGGCGGTGGCACCGCATTTCATCCGGGTACGCCGCATCAACGGCGCGTGAGGTGTGGGGTGGTTCACACTTAAGAACGGCGAGTTCATTTACACGATGCCGTGGTCCCGAGAGATAGCAATGCCGCTATTCAACCAGTTAACTTGGCGAGGAATTGGCGCCACGCTGGCGCTCATATTGGTCGCGCTCGCGTTCGCGGTTGTTGGTTATGCGGAATGGTCATCGCAGACCGCGTTTGACGACTTTCTAACCGCGAGCACGCCTTCGTTGTCTGATCAAAACCAGTCCGCCGACACGCCGATCCCGCCTAATAAGGCGCAACCGAGCTGCTACCGGAACAAAGGGGCGTGGCCAGCTGCGTCCCAGTGACTTCCGTTCGACGCGATCGCTATCCCGCCTAACCAGGCGCGGTTGCCGGCGGTTCGGTGGCGCGAAAAGGCTCGCAACCGGATTTCGTAGGCTTGCCGCGGCCGACGTCGCTTACTGCTTGCCGGCCAAACAGACTAGCAGATCAGGACATCCTCTGGAAGGTGACCGCGGCACATCGCTTACCCTCAACATTGCAGTCGTTGTGAAGCATCGCCAAAAGCCAATTATGGGCTGACTGTCTGGGGGAGGGGGTAAGTCGGCCATTGCGAGCCAAGATCGCAGTGATAGTTGACGGCGCGGGCACGACTGCGGCACCCAAAAATTCAAGATGTGAAGCAATTCTTCGACCGCCCCACCGAGGTGATCCGCTCGTACGGACAAGGACAGCCAGTTCGGCTGCGTCGCTTGGCAGATTCGGTCATGGCTGAACCCTTGGCCTCGGGATCACAGGACCGTCACGCCGTGCTGTAGCGGGAGACAGGCTCAATATAGTCTCGGTGCAACGCCGTTGGCGACTTGCAGCCATCGAAAATCACACGGATGGTGCATGGATATTGGCCGCCACCAACGATCACTCCGCCCTTGGCAGCTAGACGCGGGCATCGAGCCGCCCCAAGAGTACTCATCTTGAAACGATCACCAATCGCAATTTCAATCTGATCACGAATCATGGGGTAACTTTCCACCGCAACCAACTCGGTGACAAGCCGTCCAGCCTTGCTTGGGCCTAAAAGAACGGCCCCCCCTCAACGTGCATTGGAACGCCACTGGCTGGACACCAGGGCGGAGAGAGCGATGCGTGATTCACCAACTCATACACGAGCCCCTATCTCCCTTTTCCGCAGTGCGATATCATCGACGCATTGAAGTCTGGGAGGGCGCATGAGGAGACGGGAGTTCTGCCGCCCGCATTGCTTGCCCAAGCTGACGAGGTGATCGAATGACTTTGTTGACTCCGGTCTGTCGTACCTGCCGTGTACGCATTTGGACGCAAAGCAGACCTAACGATAGCGTGCGACCGTACCCTGTTGAGAGCACTCTAACGCGCATATCCGAGCCAATCGCCCCCACCAGCCCAGCCATCCCCGGCAAAGACCTTGTCGGGCCTGCTTGGAATGTCGGCTGGCTTCTTGTCTGATCCACAGTATGCTTTCCATTCGGCCCAAGATTTTAATCCGAGGCCCCGAACGAAGATGCGAGCATTTTGGAAGGGCCGATATTGCCGCAAGCGGGGGGCGACCCCCGTACCTAGCCAATCACCCAATCCGAGCCAACCGTGGTCAGCATAAACTTCCTGAGGGCTATACGGAATGTCGGATGGCCGCTTCCCAGATTTGCAATAAGCAATCCAGTCCGCCTGTGACTTCAAGCCAAGATTGCGAGCAAATGCCCGGGCGACTTTGAATGATTGATATACGCGATTTCTTGTGGATGTCGTGTTAGTGCCCAGCCAATCGCCATAAGATATCCAACCGCTGTCAACATAGGCTTGGGCTGGTTTTGCAGGAATGTCCCATGGTTTGGAACCCGACAAGCAGAATGACGTCCACTCTTTGCTCGACTTCAATCCTAGACCGTGCACGAATGCGCGAGCATCCTTAAAGGCTCGATATTTTCGTAAGCGCGGAGCTTTTCCATTTCCGAGCCAATCACCCATTCCGACCCAGCCGTCGGTAGCATACGTGGTGTGAGGATTTGCTGGAATGTCACTCGGCCTCTTGCCTGATTTTCGGTATGCGTACCATTCGGTTGTCGACTTCAATTTTAGGTCGCGGACGAATGCCCTAGCTTGTTCAAAGGGTCGGTACTTTCGGACACGAGTTGAAGACGTCTCAGTTCCAAGCCAATCTCCAAAACCAGTCCACCCACTGTCAGCGTAAGTTCTGTGCGGATTAGATGGAATGGTCAGTGGAAGTTCACCAGACTTGCAATATTTGAACCATTCCGTTTGCGACTTTATGCCGAGCTTTCGCACTTTCGCACGGGCGGTCGTGAATGCCTCAAACCTGCGCATCCGATTTGAAATGTTGCCCGTGCCCAGCCAATCGCCCATTCCTTTCCACTGGCTCTTGTAAGTTCTGTGCGCATTGGAAGGAATGTCCGCAGGCAACTGTTCCGATTTAATATAATCTCGCCAATCGTCGCCAGTGCTCAGCCCTAGCTTACGAACGAACGCTCGCGCCTGCGAAAATGGACGATAGGTACGATCCCAATCAGATGCTCGCCCCGTGCCAACCCAATCACCAAAGCCGATCCAACCCGACTTTTCGTAAATCTCATTGGGAGCGGCTGGTATATCGGGCGGGCGGCTTTTTGAGGCTGCGTAAATGCGCCACAATTACGCTGATTGTAAATTCAAGCCCTGCACAAATTGCCTTGCATCTTCGAACTTCCTCCAATTGGCCCGACCAACGTTCTCCCAGACCCGTGTTGAAATGGCATCAGCAAAGTCACCGAGCTTCATTTTCATTCCGGCTGGGATGTCACCTTCAATCTCAACAATCTTGCCGCTGTAAACGCGCCCTTGTTCAATTGCTCTGAATTCGTCTGCGATGCGCTCATCTTGCGTTGAGAGCGCCGTGATGGTTTGAACAACCTGCTTGAACGCCGTCGTTTCTGCGAACTTCTCAAATTCCATTTTCTCGGGGACAACAAGCGGAACGACTATGTAACCGTATTCCTTCCCTTCGTAATGCCGCAAGGCACGCCCCGCCGCTTGAACGATGTCAACGCGGCTCTGCTTGGGATCGGCAAACATCACGCAGTCGATTGCTGGCACGTCGACGCCTTCGGTCAGGCAACGCGCATTGGTCATGAGAGCGCGTTTGTGAGCCACGAACTCTCGCAACAGGTCGCTGCGTTGCCCCGCTGTTTTCTTGCTGGAGATATGAAGATTGGTCGTCCTTGGACCTAAGGTGCTCATTCGATTGAGTGCATCTTGCTGTTCCCGAAACCGATCTGCTCCACGAATGCTCCGATGAAACGAAATTGCATGGTTCACCCCGTGCTTTTTGTAGGTCCGTTTGAGCGCAATCCCGGCAGCGATAGATTGCGCCTCAGCTTCATCTAGATCACGCGAGTTCAAATCGAGAATACGGTTCTCATCGATCAGCGCACGAACGTGACTGTCGCTGACCGTCATCGTCAGGATTTTGTAGTCGGTGATGATTCGTTGCTTGATAGCTTCCTTGAATGACAGTTGATAAAATCGCGCTCCATAGTCTTTTTCGTTGTCCATAGAAAGGACGTCGCTGCGTTCGCCTCGGAATACCCGCTCCGTCGCGGTCATGAAAACACGACGTTGTATTTTTATTTTCTTGTCGCTTAGGAGCGTTGCGAACGTCTTGGAGTGCACGCCCACGGTTTTGTGTGCTTCGTCGAGGATGGCGAGGTCAAACTGTATGCGAGCCTTCCGCGCCGCCGCAGCCAGCTTAACGCTGCTCTGATAGGTCGTGAATACGATCTTGGGTCCGCGAGAGCGGGCGCGAAGCAGCGCCGCGATTTCCTTAGTTTCTGTGTGAGTGGGTAGGCCTAGGTCATAGACTTCACCAACAAATTCATCACGCTCAAGGTTACCGACCGTCTCATCGCTGCAAACACATAGCCAATCTGGCTTAATACCGTGGGCGAGAAACTCGCGGGTCCAATCAGTGAGGCTCTGACGGACCAAGGCGAGGCTGGGCACGGCAACAAGAATGGTCTTTGCTTTCAGTGTCTCAGCGATCCAATAGGCAGTAAGGCTCTTACCAGTACCGCAGGGCATAATCAGGCGACCCCGCGCCTTGCGGTCGCGAACAAAATGAGTTCTTGCAGCGTCGACGGCAGCCCTTTGATGGGGTCTCGGGCGTCGCGGCTTTGGCGACCCGGTTCTACCCTTCAACCGTCCAACAATTAGTTTCCAAGAATCCTGATCGAGAGACTGCCAGCGGTCGAGGCCAATCTCTGTCGTGTTCCGCATCAGATGGCGTTTGCTTACTGGCTTCGATGCTGTGTGAGCAACGACAGCCAATGCGATGCTGCTGCAGGTATTGAAAGCCAAGCTGGTAAAGGTGCCCAACTCCTTTCGGGTGAGCGGTTTGTCGTGCTGGCTGCGGAATTTTGACTGTATTGCCCAATACTCGCCGTGGCGCGTGCGAGCTATGAAGTCGATCCCTTCATCGAGAATCGGAAGGGCGATCCGTTTGCGAACATTCGGAGGTACTTCATGAAGTCTCCAAACGTGTTCGAGTTCTGATTGATATTCGGGTGCAGTTTGAAGATAAAGCTGCGTAAGGCGTTCGAACGCCGCACCTTTGTCTCCCTGTGATGAGAGCTTTTTCGTCTGCTCCCAGAAATCGCTCCAACACGCGCACGACGCAATGAGACGATCAGCCCGATGCACTGAATGATCTTTCTTAAAAATCAACCCGAAGGCTGGGGAATCGAGTGATTGAAAGTGCCGTTTATGATGGCATACTGCAACTAACAATTCTTCGTATCGGCGGCGCGAAAGCGAACGTAACAAAGCGAAACGGGGGCCCATGAGCCACGATTTAGATGCGGTCGAAGCTGCACGATTACGGTTTCGACCCGCCAAAATCACGACGTTGTTCGTGGGCGAGTCCGCCCCGGTCAGCGGTGATTTTTTCTACCACGGCAACAACGCTATGCTGACTCACATGCGGCCGCGCCGCTATCTGAACGCCCCGCCAGCCCGAAAAACGCGCCCCTGACTCGCGCTGCGAGCGTGGCGGCCGGTTTAAGCCCCGTTGACCAACCCCGCGGACCGGACCAGCCTACACCGCCATGCGTAGCATGTTCGTCCAGGTGCCGATGATGTCAGGGCCCGCCGGCGTCCGGCGTGTCGAGGTGTCGGTGCCGCTGGTGCCGCAATTGCTCGACCAGGGGAAATATTACATGGAACCGAAACGCATCGATGACGAGACCGAGAAACGCCGGCACCGTCACCGCGGGCCGACATTGCGGTCGCTCGTCAAGCTGGCGCGGCAATGCGATAGCGCCGAGCAACTCGGTGAACAGTTGCGCCGGCGGTACCAGCGCCAGCGGCAGCGCGCCGGCCTGGCACCGGCCGGCCGCGGCGGTGCCGAGGCCGAACTCGACAGGTTGCTGGCGCAAGATTGAGGCGGTACCGCTTATGCTTGATGACGGCCTAAACCGTCGTTCCTGAAATCATCCGCCAAATCCTCGGAAAATCGTTCGAACTCTGACGCAACGACGAACGCCTTTGCGCCAACCTCGTCCGTCAACTTATCGCTGCCAAATAAACGCATGAACAATTCATTTTGCTGTTTTAGAAATACTTTCCACTCGGCCAGAACGGCGTCTGGATCAGCGGACGAACAGCACTGTTGAAGGATCAGTTTTCGTACCACCACATCCAAAACAACAGCGTTTGGATTATCTAAATCAATCATCACCACCCCCTTTGAAAAGAACAGCCTACCACGGTTCCCCACTGGACATGAATTCCCGACTTGAGCACGCCCCAGGCTTTCAGCGTCTCGACCACGTCGCGATAGTCGCTCGAACATAGGTAGCCGTGGCCGGCCGCCACCAGGTGCGAAACGATGTCGGCCTGGTGCTCGCCGAGCCGGCCGCGGCGCGATTTCAATTCGACAAAGCACACCTGGCCTTGCGGGCCGAAAAACACCAGGTCGGGAAAGCCGGCCGTAACGCCCATGCGTTTCAGCCGCGCCGCCGTCACCTGGTCGCGTTTCTCGCCGCTCGCAATGTGGGTGAAAATCCACCCCGGCATGATCCAGCGTTTGACGGTGTCGGCGACGGCGCAATGCAGTTGATATTCGCTCGCCGCCGGCGGTGCCTGGCCGCGTTGCCGGCGCGACTTGAACAGATGCAGTTGCCGCGCCGCGGTCACGTCTCGGTTTCCTTTTTGAAACGCTCGAACGCCGGCAGAAATTGGCGCGTAACTTCGAGCCGTCGGACAATTCCAGCACCAGCGTGTAGCCGATCACGTCCATCGCCTTGACGTGAACGCCAGGCTCGCCGCGCTCGCCCGGTTTTCCCCGCGCGCCTTTCGCGCCGAGCATCCAGCCAGGCCCCGGCAATGGGCCAGGATTGTCCTTGATGGCGCGCCATTCCGAGCCGTTGAACGCGACCACGTCCATCGCGAAATAGGTCGCGGTCGGATCATGCAAGCCTCGCGCTCGGCCGCCGGGTTGCTGGTGACGCGCCGCGCCGCCGGCGACGTTGCCGTAAGCGTCGAGCGGCTCGACGAGGTGCGCTTTGGCCGCCGGCATGATCGTTACCCGCCGACCGCGCGTAGCGGCGGCCTGGCTGCCGCCTGACAATGTTGCAGCCGGTCGTGCGCGTCGGCAAGCTCGCGGTGCAAATCGCGCATGAATGTGCGCATCGCGTCGCCGCGGCGGCCGGCATCGGCGTGCGCGGTCGCCGCCGCCAGGTCGGTGACGGCTTGCGCGAGCCAGGACAGCGGCAACACTTGGGCGGCCTGTTCATAGTTGCGTAGCAATTCAGTGACGGCGTCGCGCACGTCATCAGCCGAGGCCGAAACATCAGTTTTGTTTTTCATGCCCTTTCTTACCAGCCGGTGCCGGACATCCAGGCAACCGCGCCGGTTCGGCGCATCGACCAGTTGATGTCGAGGATGCAGCGCAATGACGTCGCCGCGATTTGGAACATGCTCGACATCGGCGACGCCGGCACGCCGGCACCTTGCGCGCCGGTGACGAGCGGCAACGGCGCGGCGCTTTCCATGTGCAAAACCGGATCACCGCTGGCCGCGATGTCGACCGGCCCGACCAGGTTCGCAAAAGCGTCGGCGTCGAGCGCAATCAGCATGCCGGCCGGCAATAGCGGTGCCGAGATGACCGCCATCCGTGGCATGTACGCGCCGAGGCTTGCGGCCTGGCGACCGGCGGCAATCAGCACCGGCTTTGACGCCGGCTGGATAGCGCCGACGAGCGCGCCGACGTCGGCCGCGGCTTTTTCGGTCGGCGTTCCGGCGGCAGCCGGCGGCAAGCCGGCGATGCCGTTGCGCAAGCCAGCCGGCCGGATGGCATCCGCCGCGACGGCATCGAGCAAAATCTGGTCGACGGCGAGCGACAAATCCTCGGTCAGCAATCGTTCAAGGCTGGTTTGCACATTGGCGGCCGACCCTTTCAACATCTCGCGCGTCACCGCGGTGATCGAGGCGGCCTTTTTCGTTTGCAAGTTCACCGCGCCGATCAAAAGCGCGCCGACCGTGATCGGTGCGCCTTCACCGAAAAACCCGCCTGATGGCACCGACGAATGCGACGGCGATTTGACCGCCGCACCATCGACCAGGTCGTAACTGACGGCGGAAAGCTCGCGCAATTGCCCGAACACGGACGGCCCGAGCAATGTGCCGGAAACATCCTCAACCACCGTCGCGACCAATTCGGCCGCCCATCCCGCGGTGTCGGTGCGCGCGGGCGCGACCGCGGCGCGCAATTGCACGTCGTGCGGCCAGTTTTGTTGCGCCACATCGGCCGGCTTGCGTCCCTCTGATTTCGCGACCAACCGGCAAGCGGCGATGCGTGCCACCAGCGAGCCGTCGCGGCGTGGCGCGCCGGTGCCCTCGAACAGCCTGGTGAATTTGTAATCGAGGTTACTGATCGCCGCGCGCGCATCTTTGCCGATGCGGCGGGCGTCTTTTGCGATGGTGATAAGGTCGTCGTCCATGTGGCAGCCCTTTCCGTTCGGCAACAATTGCCGCTGGGATTATCGGGCTTGCCCTTTGTTCGGAACGTGCAGCGCCGGTGATCAATCGGCCACGTCGCGGAACGGTTTGATTCTACGCCGCGGCGTCGCGCGAGTGCAAGCGACGAATTTGACCTTCAAACGCCTGGTGACACCAGACGTGAGCCGGCTTCCGATTTGTCGATCACGTCAAGGTTTTCGAGTTGGTGCGCGAGTGCTGTCCAGCTTCGTGAGATGTTCTTCAACACCGTGCATCGGCGTGCTGAATTGCTCGGATCGCTTGCCAGTGCTTTGTATTTCTCGGCATTTATTCGGCATTGTTCGACAGAAATCATTGGCCCCGTCCACTGGATGAACAAGTTCGATCCTCATCGAGACAGGGGCGGACGCTTGTCGAGACCTTTTTTCTCTTACCCTGGTTCGCTAGCGCGGCCCGTCCCTTTGCCGTGAGCACCATCTGGTAGCGGTGTTGCTTTTTAGTATTCGGCGGATCAGCGATTAGGCCGGCTCGCGCCAATGCCCATAATGGTTGGCTGCCGCATGGTCCGGTGAGCGTGAATTGCGTGCTGGTGTACGTTCGATACACCTCGCCTCGCGCCGCGGCTTGCAACGCGAGATATTGGGCCGTGGTCAAAAGATGAGTCCGCACCATAGGTCGTAGAGTACGGCAGATACTTGATGGGCGAAAATCCCCCGCTTGGGTTAAACAAAGTGCACACAACGCCGGCCGCTCGCCGCGCTGGATCAAGGTGAAGAACCGCAAGCATCCGGCATTCAGTCGGGTGATGGATTAAATGCCTTGGGCGTTGCGGTCAGCCAATCGGGCCACCGAATTGACTCGGTAGCCCGAATACCAAATGTTTCGCGCGATTACTTCGGCGGCCTTGGGGTCAAGCCTTTCAGCGTGCCGGTCATTTTCTTCAACCCATCCGCAATAAAAACTGTGTCGACCAGATATTGCACCACTATGCCAACTACAGCCCCCCTGGCGTCGCTGCCGCCCGAAACGCTGTTGAGATCGTCTAACGACAACTCGGTGCTAAGATTCGTGTTCATGGTCATGGTCCCTTGTTTGGCGGCGGGGCCAATCCCCTGACCGTGACCTGAGCATCTCAAATGGCCGGGTTAGGCGCTGTGATGTAGGTCACGCTGCAAATCCGGCCTTGACCGAACCCGCCGCAACC
Source organism: Bradyrhizobium sp. AUGA SZCCT0182 (assembly GCF_018130185.1). NCBI lineage: Bacteria > Pseudomonadati > Pseudomonadota > Alphaproteobacteria > Hyphomicrobiales > Nitrobacteraceae > Bradyrhizobium > Bradyrhizobium sp. AUGA SZCCT0182. The sequence goes on from NZ_JAFCLY010000063.1 coordinate 15,620, forward strand.
GCCGCCCAACCGCCCAATAAAGTGCGGGAACCCGCCATCGACCGCGAAAAACGAATTAAAAAACATACGCGAAATTAGGGCCGCCGCTCGCCTCGTCACGACGGGGAAAAAGCGACCCGCCCCCCCTGGCTCGGCAACCGTCACCATGAACGAATGAATGAAATGCATGCTTTTTCCCTTGTTCGCCTCATACGCGCGCGCGTGAGCTCGCTATATGGGACATTGGTGTTTTTCGTTCATTCGTTCATGCCCTCGATGTCCAGCGAGAATGCAGATTGGCCCGGTTCGCGGTCGTATTCGGTGCGGCAGCGCAATCCTTTGACCATCACCGACCGCATGGAAGGCCGGAACGTCATGTCGCCGAGCCGTTCGAGCCTTTTCTTGAACCCGCGGTTGGTGCCGGGCACTTCCTGGTTGGCCTCGCACCACTGCCGCCAATCGCCATAGAGCTCTTTCAGCAATTGGCTTGCGCTCGGGCCGCGGATGCAATTCTCGGCAATCCAGGCACCGATAATGTTCTCGTCGTCGAGATATTGCTCGGTGGCGACAGAAATCACCTCGGGCCGCACCGGGCCGTTGGCTTGCATGTCCAGCCAACCATCGACCATCCAGCGCAAGATGGCCGGATATTCGATTTCGAGTTTCTGTTTCAGGTCGCTATCGCTTTGCGCCGGCTTGAACGTGAACGGCACCAGATTGAGCCGCCGCGCGATGGCGTCGTCGACGGTGCGGATGGCCGGCTTTGCGTTGCCGACGAAACAGATTTTGAATTTCGGGCGGAATTCAAAAAAATCACATTTCATAAACCGCGCCGGGATCGAAACCTCGTTGCCGGTGAGTTGCTTGATTTTCGCGGTCGCCCAGGCGCGGCCTTCCTCGGTTTCCGAGGCGACGACCAGGCGCGCGTCGGCGAGGCGCGCAAGTTCGGTCGGATGAGCGTCGTGCTTCGTGGCGAGGAACATTCCTATTGGCGCGGTAACGGCGTAATTGCCCATGACAGAGGTGATTGTTTTCAGGAACACGCCTTTGCCGTTGCCGCCCGAGCCGTGGAAAAAATCGAAATCCTCGCGCGAGGTGTCGCCGGTGAGCCAATAGCCGGCGCGTTGTTGCAGGAAGCGTTGTAAGCTTTCGTCGCCGCGCGTGGCGTCGTTCAGGAAATTCAGCCATAGCGGGCACGGTGTGCCTGGCGCGGCGAGTCGCGACCCCGTCACCATGTTAATCATTTGCGCCGGCTTGGGCGGCAGCAACGCGCCGGTGCGCAAATCGACGACGCCGCCGGGTACGCCGAGCAACAGCGGGTCGGCATTCCAGGCACCGTGATCGCGCGCGAGGCGGCGGTCGGTGCGCACGGCCCGTTCGATGGCGGTGGCAACCCTGATGCGCGAGCCACCGAACTCGCGAACCAGTGCCCGCACGCAATCGAGCGCATATTCGTCGGTGTCGCGCTGCCAGATTTCGCCGGTCCAGCGAAACCACGCGCCTCGATCATGGTCATAAACGAACATTCCGTCGTAGCGATCTGCGAATTCGAGCGCGACCTGTTCCTCGCCGGTCGCCTCGGGCTTGTTGGTTTTCTGCCGTGCCTCGCGCCGGCGGCGGTTCGACAATGTCGTGACGCTTCCCACCGACGACCTCGTGGTGGGCGATCCGCGTTGTTGCTGCAGCGCCACCGCCGGGGGCAGACCCTCGATCTCATCGATCTCGGGCACCGCCATCTGGTGAAACAGCCGGCGCGCGTAGGGTGAAACTGATTCAAGATAGCGGCGTTGCGCTTCCGCATAGAGCGTACCAAACGCCAAAGATGACTTGCCGGATCCTGAGACGCCTGTGAATACCACAAGAGCGTTGCGAGGAATTTCAAGCGAGACGTTCTTTAGATTGTGCACACGGGCGCCAAAAACACGAACAAAGTCGCCCGCAGTACCATTTTTCAGCTTTTTTCGGTTGTTGACGGCGGCGTCCATTTTGTCCCTTCAGCACAAGCGAGGACAGGGTCCAACCCGTCCAAGAGGCTGGGAAAACCCTTCGGCACGGTGCAGGTTCCACAGACGGCATTTCAAAAAGCTCGCTGAAATGGTCGACGAGGCACGGAAGACCGGTTCGGCTAAGGGCGCTTGTCGGAGACAACTGCCCCCACTTCGTCCCGTCGGCATCGGAACTGCTCGTCGCTGTCCCCGACTACCCTATCGCGCTGGTCGCATGTCCGCGTCCCTGTCCAGAAACCTTGAAGCCCCTCGTCTTGCGACCCCCACACGGTCCCAACGATGATTTTGGAACGATTGCCATTTTTTCCCGTTACCGGCATGCTTCAACCCCTTGCCGTGCAGAAACATGAAGGACTTTGCGGATGCGTCATTTTCTCCGGAAGCGATCCAGATGATGGATATCGCGCTCCAGGATGCCATCAACGCACTTCCGGAGCCGGTCAGTTCACACATCATCCATCGCTTGGCGGAAACAATCCTTCGACTCGTCCGGGATGGCGAATGCGATCCACTCGCTTTGCAGCGGTTAGCGTTGCTTGAGCTCCAGATCGGGCCGGACAGTTGACTTTGGCGGAGGGACCTTGAGCAATTTTTGGGATAACGTCAGGCGCCAGATTGCCAGTACTCGCCATCCAACAATGATTTTGGCCGCAATAGCGACGTTTCTGGCTTGGGTGGTCACAGATCTGCTCAGAGCGACTCTTGGCTAACGGCTACTTTCACGCAATTCTCGAGGTCAGCGGTAACGTCGAACGTCGCGCTCATTTTTATCGGTTTGGCGTGGTTGAAAACTGTTGCCGGGAAACGGGGCGAACGAAGGTTCAAGAGCTGACCTAGTCAGCAATTCAAGGGAGGCCGGTAGAAGCGTTAGATGCACAGTCATTATTGGGTCAGAAGCGAAGAACTCCGAAGATGAGGAGAAGGACCACCGTAACGACGGCCGAGAGGATGAGCGAGCCAAAGCAGCCAATCCGGTTTGAAAAGAAGAAAAACATGTGACTTCGCCGAACCTCAAGCTGGAAACTATCGTCCCGGCCGCAACACGACCTTGATCACACCGTCCTTCTTGTCCCGGAACTTCTTATACATTTCCGGCGCGTCTTCGAGGCTCGCAGGATGCGTTACGACGAAGCTCGGGTCGATATCGCCAGCTTCAATGAGCTTCAGAAGCGGCTTCGTATAGGCCTGCACGTGGGTCTGGCCGGTCTTGATCGTCAGCCCCTTATTCATGGCTGCGCCGAGCGGTATTTTGTCGCCCATGCCTACGTAAACGCCGGGTATTGAGACCGTACCCGCCTTGCGGCAGCACATGATCGCCTCGCGGAGAACGTGAACCCTATCCGTCGCCAAAAATGCTGCAGCCTTCACTTTGTCAAGTACGGCGTCGGTCGCGCCGTGACCGGATGCCTCGCAGCCGACCGCGTCGATGCAGCTATCCGGGCCACGTTTGTTGGTCCGTTTCATGAGTTCGTCGTAGACATCGGTTTTCGAGAAATCGATAGTCTCGGCACCGCCGGCTTCTGCCATGGCCAGCCGCTCGGAGACTTCGTCGATTGCGATCACGCGTCCGGCTCCAAGCAGCAGCGCGGAGCGGATCGCGAACTGCCCTACAGGACCGCAGCCCCAGATTGCCACGGTGTCGCCCGGCTCAATCTGCGCGTTCACGGCGGCCATATAGCCGGTCGGGAAGATATCTGACAGGAACAGCGCCTGCTCGTCAGTCACGTTGTCCGGTACCTTAAGCGGCCCCACATCAGCCATCGGAACGCGGAGATACTCGGCCTGCCCGCCGGCGTATCCGCCCAGCATATGGCTGAAGCCGAATAGCCCAGCGGGCGATTGACCCATGGCTTTTGCGGCGATTTCGGCATTCGGATTGGTCCGGTCGCAGCACGAAAACAGGCCCTTCTGGCAGAACCAGCATTGGCCGCAGCTGATGGTGAAAGGGACGACGACGCGATCGCCGATCTCTAAATTTTTGACTTCGGACCCGAGTTCAATCACCTCGCCCATATTCTCATGGCCGAGGATATCCCCGCTTTCCATGGTCGGCTGATAGCCATCAAGGAGATGGAGGTCGGAGCCGCAAATTGCGCAGGCGGTAATCTTGATCACCGCATCTCGCGGGTGCTGAATCTTGGGATCGGGCACCGTGTCGACGCGAACGTCGCCTTTGCCGTGCCAACACAATGCGCGCATGGTCGTTCTCCATTGCGGAAACGGCATGCACAACCCTGGTCCATGTCGTCTGAGCGCAACCGGCTCATGCCCCAAACGTTCCAAATGTAGCAAGACGATTCACAGTCGCAACTTGACAGCGCGCCTCTTTAAGCAAGTCAAGACTAATCGCCGGCGGCCGCGCCGTTTGCCATCAACTGCTCCGACTTTATGCCCCGCGCCTTTGCTTTTAGAACCCCCAAGCGGCCCTCTATGGCTGACGACGACCGCCTAAGCATGAGCCCAATCGAGAGGACTGACTTCCCCGCCGCTCGCAACTCGAGAAGCCGCCGGTCGTCCTCCTGGGACCATTTCGTATTGCTTTTACGCGCCATTGATCGAGTCCAGTTGTACGGTGGATAGGATTCAGGGTCGTTAAAAAGGCTCCGGAATTGTCCGGTGCCTGACATACCTGCGCCCTTCGATCCGGTCCCGGTTCAACTTCGACGCTGATCCGCAAGCGTGTCAACGTGCGGACTGGACGTGCTGAAGCGTCTGAGCGTTTCTCGCAGGCTCGGTTCTAGCCGATCGCCCATCGGCGACGACTTTGGCACCTCCGACCCAAGCAAGAATATATGCGCGGTAAAATTACGACTAAGACGCCCGCCGCGCCGTTGCCCGAGCTGCGCTGTAGTTCGCAGACAGCAACCGATCAGACCATGGCCAACGTTAACATCACCGCCGTCAGGAGTTTCGCCAGTGCGAACATCCTGCCAAGCAAAATTTGGTATCCGCCCATAACGGCGAACAGCGCCCAACTAGCCCGATCGATACAATCGCATTTTCGGTGGAAAGGACGAGCGGTGCCGCGCAAGATACTCTGCCAACCGAAAAGTCGATGCTGCGGCAGACGTTGCCGGAGTTAAGCCGCCGTTGTTGCAGATAGTTCGTCGTGCTTTGTCTTCAGGCTGTCGACGTTCAAGCCCGTGGCCTCAATTGCCAATTTGATCGCTTCGCCGAGGTTGCTCGCGATCAGATCCGCCTTTGCTGCCTCGCGGAGCCGCTCCAACTCTGCCTGATCAATGTCCTTAAGCCAGCAGCACAGAATTATGGCTGCTTTCGGCAATTTTCGACGAAGACGTCGAACGGCATAGCGCATATGAGCGGGTCCAGTCCCATCCAAATAGACTAGGCATACTATCGAGACACCGTCTGTCTGGAGCCGAAAGATATTGGAGGTTGTCAGCGCTTCGGGTCCCTCGACGCGAGCCGCCAGCCCATGTGCAGAAGAAAGCTGCGCCAGCATAATGGCGGCGGCTTCATCAATTAAACTACGCCCACCCATGCATAAAATCGGACATTCGCTCTGCCATTCGCTTGGCAGATCCTCCTTGCTGACGATTGGCAGATTTGCGTTTGGCGCGTCTTCAGCCACGCTCTCCACCGCCGAGGTCGCTTCTGCGTCCGAAGTTGAGCGGACTTTTGGCGCCGGACGATCGTCCTGATCAGAAAGGTTGTTAGCAAACTCGATCGCCGCATCTCTAATTTTTGTCAAACGTTCCTGATCGAGAGCGCCGCGATCTGCATCAGCTTGAGCCAATTGCAAGCCCTTCAACGCTACTTCATCGTAATAGGAACTAAGGGATCTTTCCTTCAAGAACTCTTCCGCCTTATCGGAAGCTTCGGTTGGATCTCCCGCAAGCATCCGCTGATAGAAAATCTCAGGTGGGGAAAGCGCGGGCCGGTCACCAAACATTACGTCAAGAAATGCTAAGCGTTCCACATGCCGCCCGAGCACCACTAGGCAGACAGTTAAGGGAGTCGCCAACACTAGCCCGATTGGACCCCAAAGCGCGGTCCAAAACGTGGCAGACGCGACAACGGCCACTGGGGAAAGCCCGGTGCTGTGACCATAGACCATCGGCTCGATCACGTGCCCAACAATCGGCTCCACTATTAGAAAGAGGCCAAGAGTCCAGAGCAGCATCGACCACGTCGGATCCACGGCAACGGCAAGAGCCAATGGAAAGGCCGCGGCGATAGCTGCGCCGATGTAGGGCACGAATCGCAAAACAGCCGCTAAGATTCCCCAGAGGATGGCACTTGGAACACCTATGAACCATAGGCCAGCGCCAATGACTACGCCGAACGCTCCGTTCAATAGGAGTTGGATTAGGAAAAGCCGACTGAGGCGCCTGGCCGCGTCGTCGAGTGCTGCCGTTGTGCGTTGGAGGTCATGCGACCCTGCGAGCCGAATGAGCCGGTTACGGAGGTCTTCCCGTTGAAGCAAGATGAAAATCACAAAAATGATAATGATACCCGTCGTAGCGAGTGGGTGCAGGAGTGGCGAGATTAACGCCTGCAAACTTTCCAGAGCGCCTGGATCCGGTTGCCGCACCTCTACGGGCACTGGAGTAAGTGGCGCTTTGGGGTTGACTATCGTATTCGCACCGAGTGCGGACCCGGCGTCTTTCGGCTTATCGAGTTCTTTGCTCAAGTCCTTCAGCATCCCAGAGGCGCGTTCGAGTGTGCCCCGGCCAGCCGTGGTGTCTCGAAACAGCTGTATCTTCTCACTTATCGTAGATTGATAGCGCGGCAACTCACTAGCGAGTTGCGTTAATTGCGATGCAAGGAGGCTGCCTATTGCAAAGAGCAACGCAAAGGCAAGGACGACGACGCTTACGACCGCAATTGCGCGAGGAACGCGCGTTCGTTGAAGCAGTCCCACAAGGGGGGCCAGGACAAAACTAAGCAGAATTGCCAGCGCAATCGGGATGACGATGTCGCGTCCGAAATAGAGCGTCATCACGATGATTACAGCCAGAACCGCGGTTGCTACCGCACTTTGCAGTGCAATCAATTCCTCTGAGGTGCGCGCTTTGAATGGCTGATTGGCCATCTTGACCTCTGTTTAACGCCAGAAGACTGGTCCGGGCTTCGGACCGTCTTCTATCCCGCTGAACTTTTCCGATGAGACGGCCAGAACAATGTCTTTGATGGCTGACGTTACTGGGCCGGTTGTCGTTTGATGGACCATACGTCCGTTGCAAGAACTCCAATGAATACTGTGAGCCATGCGGGCCAATTGCCGGCCTTGATTCAAGAAAGTTGAGAAAGTGCTCTCTCTGCGGTGGGCTATGGTCATCGGGGCGCTCGACAGTGCATGCACGATATCCTGAAAGACCAGGGAGATGTTGCAGCGCAGGTTGAACGAGCAAAACTGTCCTTCGTTCCTGTGCCTGAGGGGCAATCGCGCGTTAGAAGAGATGAAAGAGGTGCGGCGTCCTAGGTCGGGGAAACGTTCTCGAACCGCCGCGTTTGTTCCCTGCTAGGCTACCGCATGATCCCATCGTGGCGGTCAGAATCAGTTACGTTGCTGCTACGCACTCTGGAGGGCGTACGTCATGGACACCGAGAAGAAATCGAGCGAACAGACTACGGAAGAGCCCAAGAAGGATATCGGCGAGATCGTTGGCGAATTGGTGGTCAGCGGAGCCACCGTGTTGGCTCACACAGCGGCCGAGGCCGTGGTCAAACGTGTGAGGAAAGCGACGGCGAAAACCGCCCCGGTAAAAGCCATAACAAAGGTCGTGAAGAAGGCAAAAAAGTCGTCCCGCGCATCAAAGGTCGCCAAGAGCAAAAATAGGTCCAAAGCGAAATCAGGTACGAAGATAGCCGGCAAGAAGGCTAGTAAGAAGGCTGGTAAGAAATCAGCCACTAAGAAAACGAAGAAGACGTCGAAAAAGTCAAAACGCTGAAGGAGAATGCTGTGGCTAAGAAGGCTAAGAAATCCGTTACCAAGCAGGTAGTCAAGGCCGCGAAGTCGATGGCTAAAAAGGCAAAGAAGGCTGTCAAGAAAATGATGCCCAAGAAGACAAAAAAGGCGAAGAAGAAGAAGTCCAAGCGCTGATGATCTGATGGATTGATTTAGAAAGTAACCGGGCGGCGTTTGGACAGGAGCAATCCTACGCCGCCCGACCTTGGAGGATTGTCTCCATGGCTAATCGAGGCCGCTTTTTTCGGAGATGGCTTGTTTTTCAAGGTGGCTTTCGGGTCATCTGACACTCTCTGCTCAAAGCGCGGACGTAAAATTTGCGCCTAATCGGCAGGCGCCTGCATGGTTGGGCTGCAATTGCCACGCTCTGCCATCGACTTTTAACTCCGGCGCAGCCAAGGCTGAGGCATGGCAAAACGGCACCGATCTCTCGCTCTTTTCATCGTTTTGGTTGTCGGTATCGGCTGGGCGGTCGGCGCTACCAACTTGCCGGGTGCATGGTATGCCGGGCTGCATAAGCCACCCTTCAATCCGCCAAATTGGATCTTCGCCCCAACCTGGACGGTCCTCTATGTGATGATCGCGGTGGCGGGGTGGCGAACCTATCTGCAAGACGATGCGACCGCTCTTCCAATGCAGTTCTGGCTAGCGCAAATGATCTTGAATTTTCTTTGGTCGCCAGTTTTCTTCACGCTTCACCATATGACGTTCGCCCTTGCAATTATCCTGACCCTATTGGCCGTCATTGTGAGTTTTATCTGGGTGCAATGGCATGAGAATCGAATGGCCGCTGCCTTGTTTATTCCCTATGCGGGTTGGGTCGCCTTCGCTTCCCTTCTCAACTATTCCCTTTACCGGCTCAACTGACGTCGCCTGGCCCGGAACTCGTGAGATTCCGAAAACTATGCCAGTAGAGTAATAATGGGCCGGTTGGACGTGAATATGAACGGCTGTTCAATAACTTACACCAATTTAATGTCGCACATCGGAACGTAAGATATGCGCATCAATTAGCACTCCACATGTAACTGGAGTGTTCAAATGAATAAGTTAGCTATCATATTTGCCGTCGGTGCAGCAGCGCTGCTCGGCGGTTCTGCCGCAAATGCTGCGGACAATACGGCGAAGGCGAAAGCGTCAACCGTCGTAACGCAGCCGTCTACCGACATCAGTTCTCAGCGTCGGCATCATCGTCACTACGGGCATCGTGCCTATCGTCCGTATTACGGCAACAGCTACGGCTATTACGCCCCCCGTCCCTACTATGGTGGCGGATACGGCGGCGGACCGTACTATGGCAGAGGCTATGGTTATGGTGGCCCGAGCGTTTCGTTCGGGTTCGGCGGTGGCCCGGGCTGGTACTAGAAATAAGAAGCCCGCAGCGATGCGGGCTTTTTCTTCCCCGAAAGAAGAACTCTGCGCGGCCAATCTCGTGCCACCGCCCCTAGCAGAGTTATAGGCGCGAACGTTTGATCTGCTGATGCATCCACTCGAACATGTTTTGATGCTGCGTATTCATGCAGTGTATCACGAACATTGGCAGCGTTATCCAAACTAAGTCTTCGAGCGCCGTCCCGTATCCTTATTGAGCGGGCTTTTTCGTTCCTTCCGTAGTCCTTCAGGCAGCGGGTAATTACCTTCGTCCGGTCCCGGCATCGGCTTGGGCCGTACGTCCGCGCCCCGCTGTGCCTTCTGGCTCGGCGTGGCGTTCTCTTTAACCTGATGGGGTGGAGGATTGCCCGCCTTGGTAACTGGGTCGTACGCGCCGCCGCGCCTGTCTGTAAAATCGCTCATAAGTATCTCCTTTGGCGCTTAACGGAGCGAAAGGGGCTTGGTCCTGTACTCACCGCGCGACGAAAAGCATAGAAGCGACGATCGAAATACCAATGAACAAAGTAGAGCCGATGAGCCACCAGGCATGCCCCAGCCCTGTAGCGCGCTGTCTTTTTTTTGTCGGGCGAATCTCGTGAGCGGCGGCCAATCGGACCTGCGCTGCGGTGTTAGGAACTCCACCGGCTTCATCGTCGGTTCCGAGGGGAGCGGCAGCGGGGTCCGTCGCGTCGACCTTGCCGCTGCCCTGGTCGATTGCAATGCGCAATTGCTCAGTAGTCTCTATCGGCTTTTTTGGGTCGACCTTGTGACCAGTTTGAGGGGAAGCAGTGGACGCTCGTTTATCCTGCATGGTGTCTGTCATGCACGACAACTAAGACATCGTCTAAAAGTTGCTCCAAGCCGTCCACGCCTCAACTGCGGCAAGAGCGGTAGTCGAGGTGCGTCGTATCCGTCGTAACAGGGCGCACGCACGGGGATAGCCGACCACGAACCCTCGCGAGAGGGTTGAAGGATAGCCCCGTCCCGCTTGCGGTCTCGCGCCCCGTGCGCAGGAACGTTTTCCCTAGTGCGAATGGAGTAACGGATTTCTACTCCGTGGTTGCAGGTTCGAATCCTGCTGGGATCGCCATGTAAATTGCGACCCTTTGGTTCCGTTCAGTTTTTTGGTTTGCGTCCCAACCTTTTAGGCGAGGGTTGGGACGGATTTGGACCCGTTGCGTTCCCGGCCTCATAGGCTTCAAGCTTGTCGAACGCCTGACCCGCCATGCGCATCGCCTCGGCCTGTTCGACATACACTTGCGCTTGCGCAACCGTTTTCCAGCCAAACACTTTCATCAGGCCCCAGACATCGACGCCGGCAAACGCCAGCCGGATTGCCGCCAGCTTGCGCAAGCCGTGGTTGGCGACGTCGGGCAATTCGGCGGCGTCGTAAACGTCGCGCATCCAATTGCCGAACGACGCCTCGCTCGCGAACGGTTTGCCCTGTTCGGTTACCAGGAAGGTTTTCGTTCCGATGGTTTTCATCGCCGCAATCGCCGCCGCCAATTCCGGCCGCACCGGCACGTTGATTTTGACGCCGGTGGTCCGCGCGGTTTTTTTCGCCTCGAAATCGCGAACCCAACCGCCTTTGATGTCGTTCGGCCCGAGGCGGTAAGCGTCAGAGCGGCGCAATCCGGTGTTGACCATGATTTCGACGGCGAGCCGCTGACGCGTGCCGAGCGGATAGCGCGCGCGCGCCGTTATCAAATGGTCCTCGGTCCAGGCCGGCAGCCCGCCGGTTTTCGGTGCCTTGTCTTTCACCACGCCGGCCATCGGGCTTTCTTTTATCAGCCCCGCTCGTAGCGCAAACTTGATGAGGCCGGTGAGCGCCTTCGACCAATTCTTTTGTGCGTTCGGTTTCAGCTTGTCGAGCAACGCCTGTACATGGTCGCGCCGCAATTCTTTCAGCGGCGCATCGCCGAATTTTGCGCGCAACTTTTCCAGTATCGGCCGCCGCATGTTGCGCGAACTCTCGGCGAGTTCGACGGTCCAGGCTGGCGAGGTGTAGTAAGCGACCAGCGCGGCCGACAGCGAACCCGGTCGCGTGCGGCTCGCCCCGAGCGCCGGCATCGCCGCGCCGCGCGCGACGTCGTCGAGCGCCTTCCACACGTTGAGGAAATCCGGCGTGCCTGGCATCGGCAACGCGCCGAGCCGTTTCTCGCCGCGGCGGCGATACCACCAACGTGGATGTCCGTGGCGGTCCACCTGGTGGTCAACGTGCGGTACGCCCCACCGCCAGCGCGTCACTTTTCGCCCTCGTCCAGTAACTTGTCCCAAAGTGAGCCCCTCTTGTCGCCGGCCTGATCGATTGACCGGCTCATATGCAGCGTGATTTTCCCGTCAGCATCAACAGTCACCGAGTCCGGTTCGAGGCCGGCGCGGCGCACGCCGGTGACCGCCCGCCGGACGTCAGCCGAGCGAAATGCCGCCGGCCGGCGCGCCGTATGGATGCCAGGCGGCCGGCCGCGGCGGCGACGCGGCGCGAAATCGACGAGTTCGAAGCCCTCGCCGGCGGCGCTTTCATGCATCACCGAATTCCCTGCGGCATGTTGCATTCCCCTAACTAAAGGCTTTCACGTTACTCTTTCTGGTCTTTCAGGGCCTTGGCGTCTTCCGCCGCCATACGCCATACGCTCTCGCGCCCTCGATGCTGCGCCTGATTTCGTCGATTTGAGCGAGCGCCCGCTCGGCTTCCTCTTGGGTCATGGCGCGCGGCTCGGAAACTGTCGGCGGCGCTTTCGGGTCGACAAATCCCGACCGCAGCCCGCGCACAATGCCGTCGGCCTCGGCAAGCAACGTTTCGATGTCAACGATTGCCCGGGTCGGCCGGCCCTCAATTTCGCGCAAGATGGTAATCCCCGCAGCACGCAGTGCCTTGACGCGGGCGGCATCTTCCCAGAGCAACGCGCGCCGTTTCATTTCCTCGATGTCGTTTTTGGCGGCTTCCCAACCGAAATCCCGGTTGATGCGAAACTCGATTTCCTCGCTCAACGAACGGCCGGCCCGCGTTGCGCTTTCGACCAGGCGTTGCCGCGTTTCCTCGGTGACACGAAAGGCAAAGTTCTGCCGCTTGCCATAAACTTTAGGCCGGCCTCGTCCCCGTTTCGGCTCATCGTCGGTCATATCGTGCCGTTCCGTTCAATTTGTGACATCATATTCCACGTCGAAATTTCTTGCAAGACGACCAGCCTTATATTTTAATGACGTCACTTTCCACTGCACAAATAGGTGTCTACATGGATGACCAGGAAATCCAGCGTGCGGTGATGGAGCGTCTGGCGGTGCCGAAATATTGGGCCGGCCGGGCGCTCGGCTGGGGACGCCGGGCCACTGACGCGGCCGTCGCCGAGGGCAAGATGCCGGTGATCGACAGTGGTCTGAAAGAGACCGTTTCGACGGCATGGCTGCGTAAACAATTGCAGATTGACGAGACATAACCCGGCCCGCCTGCGAGCGACGCAGACGGAAAGCCGGGCAATGGGCGTGGTGGAACGCGCCCATACATGCTGTTTTTTCGTCCGTTCGCAAGACCGTGCCGGCCCTCACCCGAGGTGCCGACCCATGTCAAAATCCAGAACCGAGGCGGCCAGCATCGAGCGGCTATCAGCCCTCGGGGCGGTCTATTGGTGCTGCCTTGCCGAGTGCCAGAACGCCGGCCGCCCGTTGAGCCAGCTCTGGATAGATTGGTTCGCCACGCACGGCGTGCCCGCCACGGCGCTCGCGCTTTCGCCTGAAGGCGACATCGACATGCTGTTGATGGATTGCATCGAATGGCATGTCGACGGCGAGACGTTCGACTTTGCCGAGGGCGATGCAAACGCGCTGACGTTCCGCATTCGCGACCGCTACGGCGACGTGCAGGACGTCGCCGCCTGGTGCCCGAGAACCGACCGCGTCGCGACCTGGGCCGGCCACGCCTGCATGATCGGTGCCGACCAGATCGACGCCATGCAACCTGATGCCGCGGGGTTGCTGGTTTGCGAGGGCGTGCTGCAATGGCTTCAGGCGCGACGCAGGGGCGTCGTCATTCTGGATGCCAGACGCGCGCTGCCGCTGTTGTTCGACTCGCCGCCGTTACTGGCGGCAAGCCTCAATCATGGGACGGGCCTACGGAATGCGTTCGAGCGGGCGCTGCCGCCGGTGCTGGTGCCGAAAGAAAGCGAGGCGGCGATATGACCGAGTACATCTCGCTCAAAGATGAAAAAAGCCTGCTGCGAATGCTGTATTCGCGCGCTGGTGACTACCCGGCTAACCAGCCGTTGCTGTACGCGGAGGCGTTCTCGCCGAACACGCCAGAGGGAGCCTGTCCGAATTGCCATGGCATCGGCCGCGTCCACGAGGTCAGTGAGCGCTCGCTGGTGCCTGATGACAGGCTGACCATTCGGGAACGGGCCGTCGCCGCGTGGCCGACTGCCTGGCAAGGGCAGAACCTGCGGGACATTCTGGTCACCCTCGGCTACGATGTCGATAGGCCATGGCGAGAGCTTCCGAAGAAGGACCGCAATTGGATCCTCTTTACTGACGAACAACCGACAGTGCCGGTCTACGCCGGATATACTCCCGCCGAGACAAAGCGAGCGCTCAAGCGCAAGGAGGAGCCCAGTTATCTGGGGACCTTCACCGGCGCCCGCAAGTATGTGCTGCAGACCTTCGCCACGACGCAAAGTGCGATGATGAAACGTCGTGTGACGCAGTTTCTGTCCAGTACCGACTGCCCAGTCTGCAACGGCAAGCGATTAAGGCCGGAGGCGCTATCGGTTACCTTTGCCGGAATGGATATCGCCGAAATCTCACGGCTGCCGCTGAAGCGACTTGGCGAACTTCTTCAACCCTATCTGAATGGCAGAAGCAGTGTTTCCGACACTCATCCTGAGAAGGCTCTCGTCGTCCAGCGTATTACGGAAGATTTTCTCGGGCGTTTGGACGTGCTGCTCGATCTCGGGCTCGGTTATTTGACCCCTGAGCGCAGCACGCCGACGCTGTCTCCCGGCGAACTACAGCGACTTCGTCTGGCGACACAGGTTCGATCCAACCTGTTTGGGGTGGTCTACGTATTGGACGAACCGTCGGCTGGACTTCACCCGGCTGACACCGAGGCATTGCTTCGCGCGCTGGAGCGTTTGAAAGCTGCGGGAAATTCGCTTTTCGTCGTCGAGCACGAACTCGACATCATCCGACACGCAAACTGGATTGTCGACGTCGGCCCGGGTGCCGGAGAGCAGGGCGGCGAGATACTATATTGCGGTCCATTATCAGGCCTCGCCGAAGTGCGAGAATCTCAGACGCGGCGCTACTTGTTTGCGGAAGGTCAAACGGCCACGAGGTCGCCTCGGCATCCTCAAAAATGGGTCAAGCTTCGGGGAGTTACCCGCAACAACCTCGACCGTCTCGACGTCGACATTCCGCTGGCAGTATTTACGAGCGTCACCGGAATTTCGGGGTCCGGGAAGTCGAGCCTGATCAGTCAGTTTCTGGTGGAGGCCGTTGGCGACAAACTGGGTCAGCGAAAGGAGCCTAGCGAAGATGATGACGCGCTTGATGCGGGCGTAGAAACGTTTGGTGGCGACATTGTCGAAGGTCTCGACGGCATAAAGCGGCTGGTTGTGGTCGATCAGAAGCCGATTGGCCGAACGCCGCGCTCGAACCTTGCGACTTATACAGGTCTCTTCGATCATGTCCGCAAGCTGTTCGCAGCCACGAAGCAGGCTCGCGCCAGGCGCTATGATGCTGGTCGTTTCTCATTCAATGTTGCGAAGGGACGCTGCCAAACCTGCCAGGGGGAGGGATTTGTAAGCGTTGAACTGCTCTTTCTTCCGAGCGTGTACGCACCTTGCCCGACCTGCAAGGGGGCGCGCTACAACGCGAGGACGCTGGAGATCAAGATTCGAGACAAGTCGATTGCTGATGTGCTCGCCATGACGGTAAATTCAGCATTTGAGTTTTTCACCGACGACGCATCTCTCCGTCGGTCCTTGGGCGTTCTTCAAGAGGTCGGGCTGGGATACATTCGGATCGGTCAATCAGCCACGGAACTATCAGGCGGCGAGGCACAGCGCATTAAACTCGCCACCGAATTGCAACGTTCGCAACGTGGCGAGACACTCTACGTGCTTGACGAACCCACCACGGGCTTGCACCCGTCGGACGTGGCGAAACTGATGGTTCAACTTGACGGTCTCGTCGAGTCTGGAAACACCGTAGTCGTTGTCGAGCATGATATGGGGGTAGCGGCAGCCAGCGACTGGATCATCGACATTGGGCCGGGAGCGGGCGACGAGGGCGGCCGGATCGTTGCATCAGGGCCGCCAGAACGGGTTGCGTCCACGCCTCAAAGTCGGACAGCTAAATATCTCGCCCGAGTTCGGTAAACGACCGTTGCCCGTGACGGCAAGTGGCAAAGGGCTGGTCATCGCAGAGCGTCCGCCACGCCGGTGCCAAGGGCGAGTATCACAGCAGCAGATGCCAAATGCTGAGTCCTTCCTCCAGTTTCATGATGCATCGATGAAAGTGCAATGTTCAGATTTGGTTCCGTGGAGGGTCAGCGAGGAGCAACGAGGGCACCGACGATTACCACTTCGTCCCGGTGACTATTGCAGGCACCCAACATCTGTGGAGACGCATCGAGACAACGTCTCATGTTGTCGGCTATTGGAACCTTCCAATAGGATTTCCATTAAGTGGCTACGCGGCGCACTCCCGTGCCGGGTTGATTCGCGCATCGGTAGATTGAGGTGTTGGTCCCAGCTGGCTTGGCATTTTCAAACTTCTTGATCGGCGCACTTGTCGTCGCCGCCCTCTATTTCACGCGCGAAATCCTCGTTCCGATCGCAGTCGCCGTCCTCTTGAGTTTTGTCTTGTCGCCCCTTGTGAGGGCATTCCAGCGCATGAAAGTGCCGCGGTCGATAGCGGTGCTCAGTGCGGTCAGCCTGGCGCTGGCCATCGCCCTCAGTCTTGCGGCGATGGTGATGATCGAGGTCAACCAACTCGCGAGCGACCTGCCGCGCTATCAATCCACGTTGGGCGAAAAAATCCATAATCTGCGGGACAGGATTGGCAGCGTGGGCGTGCTCAAGAACGCCTCCATCCTGTTGAAGAACCTGGACAGGGAGCTCAAGTCGCCCGGAAGTGGCGATGCTGAAACGGCGAAGCCATCGTTGTCGGACGGCCCGGCAAGAACGCCTATCCCGGTCGAAGTCCATCAGCCAGACCCGGGCGCGTCGGAGGCACTGATCGCCATGCTGCGACCACTCGCAGCTCCCTTCACCACCACCGGAATCGTGGTGATCTTCCTCATCTTCTTCCTTTTTCAGCGCGAGGATCTGCGCGACCGGTTCATCCGGTTGCTCGGCAGCGAGGATTTGGAGCGCACCACGGCGGCGCTCGATGACGCAGGGCAACGGTTAGGCAGGCTGTTCCTGACCCAACTCATTCTGAATGCGACTTTCGGCGTCGTGATCGGACTGGGCCTGGCCGTCATCGGCGTCCCGAGCTCGCCGCTATGGGGACTTCTGGCTATGATCCTTCGGTTCGTGCCCTACATCGGCGCGATCCTCGCTGCCGGCTTGCCAATTGCTTTGGCCGCCGCGGTCGGGAGCGACTGGACCATGACCTTGTGGACGATCGCCTTGTTCGCAGTGGTGGAGCCGCTGACTGGCCATGTTGTCGAACCGCTGGTCTGTGGGCGAAGTGCCGGCCTGTCCCCGGTCGCCGTGGTCGTGGCCGCATCGTTCTGGACCTGGCTCTGGGGACCCTTGGGGCTTCTGCTCTCCACTCCGCTGACGCTGTGTCTGGTCGTCTTTGCCAGGCACGTCGACCGTCTCCAGTTTATCGACGTCATGCTGGGAGACCAGCCGGCGTTGACTCCGCAGCAGACCGCATACCAGCGCATGCTGACGGGCGATCCGATTGACGCGATCGAACAGGCACGGTCGTTCCTGAAGAAGGGGACCGCTTTGGCCTATTACGAAGAAATCCTGCTGGGCGCCCTGAGATTGGCTGAGGCCGATGCCGCCCAGGGCCGGCTTGACGACGTCAGGCTCGAGAATATCCACGAGACGGTTTCCGAAATCATCGAGGATATGGCCTCGCACGAGACCGCTGAGGGGAACGCGAGTGCCGAAGCGCCCGGCAAAAAGGGGAAGATTGTCAACATCGACGCTCGCAAGCTGGGCAAGCCGGTTTTCTGCATACCCGGACTGGGTCGACTCGACGATTGCGCCGCGCTGATTGTTGCAGATGCGCTGAAACGTGAAGGGATCAACGCCCGTGTTTCCGGCGCCGATACCGAGATTGACGCCGGCAACGCGGAAACGATCTGCGTCTGTTTTCTGGAGGAGGTATCGGAGGCGAGGTTGTCGTTTACGGTTCGCAAGTTCTCCCGGCGGGCAGCTTCGGCCAGGATCATCGTCTGCCGGTTGGGAAATCAGTTCGAGGCGGACAAGGAGCAACGGAGTGATGATGTAGGGCCGCAGTCGCTCGCGACTACCATCGCCGCTGTAGCCAAAAGTACCAGCGTCAAAACGCGTCGGGAACAATAGGCAATGTCCGCGAGTTCAATCCTGGCATATCGCTCCAAAGCGTGCGCCGGGAAGGCGCGCTGAACTGCGGGCTCGACCTGTCACGAAACGAGGAGAGAAAAATGAACGGTTTGATTTATCTGGTTGGTTTGGTCGTCGTCATCCTGGCCGTGTTGTCGTTCTTCGGGCTGCGCTGACATGGTGAAACAGATTGAACCCGGCGCGGCTCCCATTGGAGTCTCCCCGAGGTATTTGAACTGGACGCCGGCGATCCTGGGTGCGCTGGTGGCAACCGCGCTGTCGTCGATCCTGTTGGCGTTCGGCGCGACCGTCGGGTTGGGGATCTCGTCGACGGCGCCGACGTGGCGGGACGCGTCCGCCGCACTTTGGATTCTGTCGGGACTCTATCTCATTATCCAGGCCGCACTGAGTTTCGGCGTGGGTGGCTACATTGCGGGGCGAACGAGTGTCGCGCCGGCCGTTTCGGATGCTGACGAAATCGAACATCGCGACGGCTTGCATGGTCTCGCTGCCTGGGCGCTTGCCGTCGTTCTCGGGGTGGCGCTTGCGGCGTTGCTTGGAAGCGCGTCCCTGACACGGTCCAACAGCAACATGTCCTCGGCACGAACCAGCGCTGCAGAGCCGCTGTTGAGCTATGAGATCGACCGGTTGTTCAGGCCATTGCGCCGCGCCGCGAACGTGGACCTTTCGCAGGAGCGGGCGGAGGCCGGACGAATCCTCCTAACATCGTCGAGCCACTCGGGAATGAGCAGTGAGGACCGGTCCTATCTGGCGCAACTCATTGCGGCGAATACCGGCCTTGCCGGGCCGGAAGCCGAAAAACGGGTCGATGGCGTGATCGCAAATTCTCGGGCCGCGATAGCCAAATCTCGCCGGAGCTCGGTGATCCTCGCGTTCTCCGTCGCCGCGGCTCTGTTGTCGGGTGCTGTCATCGCATGGGCAGCGGCCGGTATAGGCGGACGTCACCGTGACGGTGCGCCGATGCCGCATTGGATGGGCGCTCGCGGGTCTGGAGTTGCGTATCGACGCGAAGCCGTGTGAACGGGCGGGGTGAGGTGGATCGGATGAGAACCCCCAACCTCGCCCCCGATGCCGTATTGATCCCATGTCCAAAATGCAAGGCGTGGCCGATGGCGTTGAACATCGTCAAGCCGTCCTGGTCGTCTCGGCCGATGATTCAGTTTATGTGTCCGAAATGCCATTTTACCTCCGAGTTAGAAAGGCGCGGATACGCGAGATCGGGCTCCGACTAATCCTTGCGCCGCCCATTCTCATATCGCGCGGCGGCAAGGCACGAGACGAGGCACTCGAGAGCAAAGCCATGTCCGAGGTGTACAAGATTAAGGCTGCCGCCCCCAAGCACACCGCCGAAGTGACGCACTTGCACAAAATGGAAGGTTCCAATTATGTTGCGGATTTAACGCGCTTGGGAAAAATCGGCAATCCCGTCCCGTTTCTTGATCGTAACCAGATGGACCAGAATTCATCCTGCCCTTAGCTTTCACCACTATACTCGGTCTCGGTTGCGGGGCGTGGCGTGAATTTTCAGATCACAGTCTTGAAGGTCTTAGCAGGACACCCTGAAGGGCGCGCCTCGCTTGCGGACCTTAAGCAATACGTTGCGGTTCTCACTTGTAGCGGCGCAGATTGGTCACAAAGGATGAAGAAGCTGGCCGCACGCGCGCCTGGATTGGATATTTTCTCCAGCGGCTACGTGCTACGAGAGCCTAGCGGGTGGCAGATATCGGAGAAAGGCCGTGAGTTTCTAATCATGATTGAAACGCCATTGGCTGAACCGCTTCTCACGCCGGTCGCGTTTACGCCGCCGGTGGATTCCGAAGCGACGGACCTTCCGCCGAATGTTGTTCAGTTGGTAGGTCATAAGATCCAACGCCGGCGCCGGCGCGCCGCTGCTTGAGATTGGGCAATTAGGTCGCCGCGTTCGGGTCGGTCTATGCGAAAAGTGCTCGCGGACGAGTCCGCGACCGGCTCTGTCGAGTATTTCAATCCCGGTGTGCCGTTTCCCAATCTTTTGCAGCCAATCACCGGGCCTTCGAAAGCTGCGCCGCTTTCAAGTAGCGCACGTTTGAGCCCAGGTTCGAGTGGCTGTTCGGCGCCGGTTATCGTCCAGCGGCATCCTGTCCTCACGCGCCGCCGTCATTAACCGTGCAATCTTGCCTACCGCGTGGGCCGGTGTGCGCATAAGCACCAAGCGGCGCATCGGCATGGGGTTGTTCGGCCCACCAAGTGTTCGGCGCACCGTTGTGTCAGTTCGCTCGGGATGCCGCCCCGCAAAGGGACGCGGCGGCACGCGGCCTGACTAATGTCCCTTTCGGATGGGCTGAGCGAGGGAATAGATCGTTTTGTCGCCAGCTTCCGGTAGGCCGCTTTCGAACAACGTCTTGCACCCGCGGAACTCTGGAGCTCTAGCGTTGTTCCCAATAGTTGCGCGGGCGATAGCTAATGCGAGATGAAATGACTGCCTCTTATAAAGAGATCAATAGGTATTTCGAAATGATCAATCGGCGAGTGCCGGCCAGGATCTCTCGGTTCATTCAGTGGTTGCGAAAGCCGTCCTCATTCGCGGCTCGTCTAACTGTCGCTTTATTGCTGATTCTTGGCGGTGTCTTTAGCTTCTTACCTGTGTTGGGTATCTGGATGCTGCCCCTCGGTCTCCTGTTCATTGCGCAGGATGTCCCATTCTTGCAAAAACCTCTCATTAGATCTCTGACCTGGATGGAAACAAAGTGGGAGCGGCTAAGGTTGGCATGGCAGAATCGGTGATGCTTTCGCAGCAATCGGTATGGCCGGTCGGCAGGACCGAAACAGGCTCAAATGTGAATACTAAGAGTCTGTGGTCTGAGAGGATCGTCGTTAGTCGAGCTGCCATCGAAGCCAAAGCGATCGCAGAAGTCGTTACGCGACGTCCTGCTCTCTAAGCAATGTCTAGTATCCTTCGAAAGGCGCAATTTCATGGCCATAAAGGCAGCGTCGCGGAAGTCTAGACGGCGGAGAAACGAACATCGACGCAAGATTCTGTACGCTTTGGCTGCGGCGGGCTTGTTCGTTGCAATGATCGCTAGTGGAATACTGTTTGTCACCTTGAGGCCCATGACCCTTCGTATCGCTGTGGCCTTCTCCAGCGAGGATGCTAGGATCGTCGAAGCTATAGCTCGTGTTCTTACTCGTGAACGAAGCTCTGTACGTCTCTCAGTAACCGTCGTGGACCAAGGCCAGGCGCAAGAGCTCTTGAGCAGAGGCGGCGCAGACTTATCGACCGTTCGAAGCGATGTAATGTCTGCCGATCTGCTTTCTATTGCTGTGTTACGAAAAAGTGCACTTTTTCTTTGGACGGCGCACATACCTGGTCAAAAGCCTTCTCGAGCGACAGAGTGGAAGAACCTCGTCGGTTCAAGAATCGCTCTGCTAAACGGCACATCTGCTGACCTTGCTTTACTCAATGTTGTCCTATCCTCAGAGGGCGTTCCGCCCAACAAGGTTGAAATCGTGCCAGTTGGCAGCATGGATGCCATGGCAGGTGACAAAAGTTTTAATTTCTTTGCGACCATGGGTGCAATCAAGAGCAAGGCGGTTGCGGAAATCTTCCGATCGTTCTCACGGCTTCGGGAAGCGCCAAATTTTCTTGGCCTGGAAACAGCCGAAGCGATCGTCCTCCGACAGCCGACGATTGAGGCTGCAGAGATACCAAAGTCTGCTTTCGGGTCTAACCCGGCATTGCCGCCAGAAGTACTAAGTGTGGTCGCGGTTAGCGATCTTGTCGTCGCTGGCAAAGCCCTCTCGGAGCAAGCTGCTGCGGCCTTTTCCCGTGAGCTATTCGCTCATCGTCAAATGATATTGCGCGAGATACCTGATACAGCGACCATCGAAAAACCTAGTACTGAAAAGGATGCGGCTATACCCGCGCATCCTGGCGTAGCTGCGTACATTGATGGAACAGAACGAACATTCCTTGAGCGCTACGGCGATTACTTTTGGGGCGGTATCCTTGTGCTGTCGGCGTTAGGTTCGTTTGGTGCAGGTCTTCGCGCTTTTCTTTATCCGGACGAGCAGGAAAACGTATCGTCGCTCAGGGATAGAGTGCTGGATCTAGCAGCTAAGGTCCGTGATTCCGCGGATGAGGATATGGTGCAGATCGAAAATGAAATTGACCACATCGTACGCGAAACGCTCGACAAATATGACCACGGGGTCATTGAAGAAGGCGCCCTCACGGCGCTAGGAATAGCCATCGAACAATTCCGCTCCGCGGCTGCGAGCCGAAACTTCAATAAGCGTCGCTCCGTTACCAAGCGGACTTCGTAAACCCGCATTCTGCTCTCGGCCCGGCTTTCCGGCACGCTGCCACCGCGGGCTTAGAGCTCCTGGCTTTCCCCTGAAACTTTGGCGCATCCAGGAGTTATTAAAAGTGCCGCTGACTTGACGGCCGACGGACGCAGGGTTTGTCGAAACAAGCTTTTGAAAGCGACGAGGACCAGACATGAACCAAGAATCGTTATCTTTGGAAGATATTTCGCAACGAATGGCGGGGATTGACGTTGCGATCTTATCGACTCACACGGAAAACGGCCAAATCGCCAATCGACCGATGAGCAACAATGGTGACGTAAAGTATGACGGCACCTCCTACTATTTTACATTTGAGCAAGCACGGACGGTTGCTGACATACAAAAGAACCCTAAGGTGGCACTTGGCTTTACCAGCCACGGGGGCATTTTTTCCGATGCCATCTATGTAGCGGTCGAAGGGCAGGCCGAGCTAATCCGAGACAAAGCAATATTTAAAGCTCATTGGACCAGCGACTTGGACCGGTGGTTCGGGAATGGCGTCGATACTCCCAACATCGTACTCATTAAAGTGAAGGCTTCTCGTATCACGTACTGGGACGGAGAGGAGGAAGGTGAGTTTATCGTTTGAGCTACTTCAATGCGAGGCGTGTTGCACGCGAAAAATTCCGCCCAGTCTTAAGTAGCATACTTTTAGGGCGCCGGAGTTAGACTTCTTCTGCGCGCCGACGAGTGGAAGCCGACGGGACGGGCCGAGGTAAAATTGTCGCTTGTCGAAGCCCGAGTCTGCCTCAGGTCAATGGACAGAGCTCAGCGAACGTCTCGCCGTGGGCCTTTACGCCATGAAGACCGCCGGATGGAGCCAGTGCGCCATTAACCCGTGCCCCAACCTGAAATGAGGCTTTAGCAGGATTCAAAACTGAAACGGATCAACGGAGACGGAAGTCTGGCCGTCGGACGACTGCTGGACGGTGAAAGTCACTTCTTTCGTCGCTTTAATATCGCCAACGGCGGCCGAAATCCCGCCACTGCATTTCACCGTCAGCTTGTCCTTGCTCGTTGAGGTCGTAACTATCCTCTGACCGAGCTGATACAGAGGCTTTTCGCTTTTTGAATGTTGCGAGGTCGCGTCAGGCGATGCCTTACCGGCCGTTGAATTCTTGGCCGCATAAGTGACCAATGGATTGTTGCCATCGCCCAAGACAAATTGGAGCACGGCCTTCCGGGTTTCGATTGAGTCGCACTCTGGCGCAGCGATGCAGCCGCTGGAAACAACAAGAAAAGGAAGAATCCAACAAATGAGTGATCGACTGGTTAGATAGCGCATTCAGTATGCTTTCATTGCGTCAACCGTCACGCCAACCAGTCACGAGAAACATGGTTCCGGCTACCGCGTCTGAAGGCGGGCATAAATTGAAGGCGGGTGTAAATTATCGAACCCAATCAGCTTTACCGCGTGGGAGAGGGCGAACAATGTGTCCTGATTGCGAGCCCCGCAAGAGCGAGCTTTACACCGCATTGGCGTTTTAAGAGGCCGGGGATTGCCAACAAAGCGCAACGAAAGGCTTCGCGGCCTTTCCTGGAGTATTCGCTTCCTAACGCCAGGGTCTCGGCAGTCGGTCCAGGCGTCAGGTAGGTGGCCATTTCTGGATCGCCGGCATCGCCGAGCCGGTTTCCGGAAGCGTGGCGATCGACTTTTCCACTTGGCGCGCCGTTCGAAAATCGTCGAGATGATCGACGTTCGGGGAGACCGCAGCTTCCTTGGTCAAAAGCAGATAAATTCGCCCGACTGCTCGTTGAAGGCGCTTTGACTTACCGATCGGCATCCGTCGCGCCTTGCAGATGGCTCTTACGGCGTATGCGTGCAGATAGTCAACAGCATCGGACATTATGAAACTCCGGACGGTCAACTGCGCCAATCAGGATCCGTTCCTAGGCGCGCGCAACGAAAGCTGGTTTCGCGGGTTGTCGAGCGAACGTTGGCAGTCGATTCATCTGGGTGCGGAAAGAGGAGGGTATGATGTCCAAGGAATTCAATCCGGCGCCGCACGACAAACACGCGGACGATCCAAAGCAGGCCGTGCAAGCCGACAAGAAGCAGAGGAAGCTTGAAAAAGGCCTCGAGGATACCTTTCCGGCGTCTGATCCGGTCAGCGAAACTCAACCAAAGCCCTCCAAAGATTGACTCTCTTGCGCGCCGCAAGCCCGGCCATTAGGTCCGGCTATTCAGCGGCGGCAAGTTCAGTCGACTGGCCTGCGACTTCCCGGATCGCCGACATCACCTGATCGGTGGCAGTCTGTTGGATCATGTGGCCGTTGGCCGCGAGCCTATGAAACTTGCTCTGGGTAACGTCGGAGTGCAGCCGGGCCGACTGAGTGTGGATATCGATGAGCTTGTCTTGCTCGCCAGCAATGATGACAACTGGCATTTTCAGGTCCGCATACTGATTGCGTAGTATGAACGCGTCCGGGATCATTAGCGCCGACTCCGCGGCCGATGCCCTTATCTGAGATGGCCGGAGTGCCATTTCCTTCGGAAATGCTTCAAACTTCTTCGGTACAGATCTTGGACCAAAGATCTTCGCCATCATCAGCGGCCATATGGCTCGGCTTAGTAGGGGCGACAAGGTATGACTGAGGATGTCTCCGACAAGGGGCAGGGACGGCGCGGCCAACGCAACCACGTCTGGCCTTAGGGTCGGATAGTAGTATCCAGAGGCGAGAATGAGTCCCCGGACGAGGCTGGGATACTTCAGAGCCATCGCGACCGCAACGGAGGCGCCCCAAGAGTGTCCAAGGACGGTTGCGTTGGAAACGCCAAGCTGCGCGAGGGCGAGCTTGATCAATTCCGCCTGGGCATCCGGCGTCCACACGACATTGCGCGGCCGATCGCTATGGCCGAACCCTGGACGATCGAAAACGATAACCCGGTAATCCTTGGCAACAAGATCGATCAGACCGCTTGAGTCAAAATCCTGGATCATGCTTCCGTTGCCGTGCAGAAGAACTACAGGATCGCCTGCGCCACGTTCAACGTAATGCAGTCGGACGCCGTTCACTTCTAAGAACCGACCGGAAGGTGGGTTTTCGCGTTCGGCTTTCCTCGCAAGGTGCTGATTGAGCAAGGCGATGGCGGCCAAAGCTCCAATCGCAACCGAGGCAGCCACGATGGAAGTTGAATTGGTCGTGCGCCGGCCTGGAACAGATCGGCGAAGGCGTTTGATAGGATGGACTGCGGTCATAGATCACTCTCGTTTCGGCGCGTGCACGAAATCCGGATGATCCTAAGGAAATGTTGCAGCACTGAGTGAACCTGCGGTAGCGCGGATCGTTCCGACGCATTTTTCTTGTGGTCGAGAACATTGCGCCGGATCGCACAAATCGGCTGCGCGTCCAAGCCTATGTGGACGCGAAGGGAGCAAAGCGTTTGCTCAAAGCGCTTAAGGCGAACATCGCCATATTGGATGACGATGAGGACGAAGAGGCCATCAACTGAGGCGGGCTCGAACGAATTAGAAACGGTCGTATGCCCGTTTAGTGGAACATCGTTCACGGTCGGAGAACTACGGGTGCTTGCGAGCTTCGATCCGGTCGGCGAGATGCATCAAGCCAATCATCGCGGCAAGGGTCGCCAAGCCTAAGAGTGTCGCAATGACCGCGAGCATGTTTTTACCGTGGCGGTTTTAGACCGGGGGGAAGAAAGCCACTCTTCCATATGGGAAACGATTTCCGCCTGCCGTGCCCTGCGCAGAAGCTTATCGCGCTGAGCCCCAGGTGGGGTGCTTTGGGCTTCCTTGAGAAGTTGCTCGGCTCGCTCCTTGGCGCGCTCATCAAGTGAGATTGTTTGTGGTTCGAAACGGCGTCGTTGCATGGCGCTGCTCCATTTTTTGATGGAACAACTCGCAGACAGCCACCCCGGTTCTGTCCACTTGTGCACCTAGTGCAAATTCGGTCCCGGCGCGACCTACCCCCTTCGGAGTATGAACAGAGCGCGGCAAGATCGAACAAGGCTTGTCGGGCTCGCGGCCAAATTAGGACACCCCCAAATTCAGGGTCAAATACGGACAGTACCCATCTTGAATTAGAACATAAGGAGAACAGTAGTCGAGTCCTGCTGGGCCAGCGTGTCTGAGAAAAATGATCTTCTGGGGAAGCCACCCCTGTCGGAACCAAGGTTGCCCGTTCGTCTTGAACCCAGCAACAGTATATGGAGTTCCTCGCCATGGCCCCCCGCGCTAACTGGAAAGGCTTCCTGCGTCTTTCCCTCGTCACCTGTCCGGTAGCGCTCTATCCCGCCACGTCGGAATCCGAAAAGGTTTCGTTCAACCAGCTCAACCGAAAGACGGGCCACCGGATCAAGTACGCGAGGGTGGACGCGGACACGGGTGAGGAAGTTGAGAACGAAGATATCGTCAAGGGCTACAAGGTCGATACCGATACGTACATTGAGGTGACCAAGGAGGAGCTCGAGAATGTCGCGCTGGAATCGACGCGAACCATCGAGATCGACGAGTTCGTCGACCGCAGCGAGATCGATCCGCGATATCTGATCCGTCCCTACTACTTGGTACCGGACGGGAAAGTCGGCCACGACGCCTTTGCCGTCATTCGCGAAACCATCCGCGAGATGAACAAGGTCGCGATCGGCCGCGTGGTGCTGACTAATCGGGAGCACATCATCGCGCTCGATCCGCTGGACAAGGGCTTGATGGGAACGTTGCTGCGCTATCCCTACGAAGTCCGGTCGGAAAAAGAGTATTTCGACGATATTCAGGACGTCAAAGTCACCAAGGACATGCTTGATCTCGCCAAGCACATCGTCAATCAGAAGGCGGGTCACTTCGAGCCGGACAAGTTCGAAGACCAATATGAAACGGCCCTCGTTGACCTCATCAATCAGAAACGCGCCGGCAAACCAATCATTGCGAAAGAACGCCCCCGTGGGGAGAACGTCGTGGACCTGATGGACGCGCTGCGCAAGAGTATTGGTGGCGCAGAGGCTTCAAAGGACTCCAAGCCGGCCAAGAAGCCACGCAAGGTCGCAAGCGGTCAGAAGGAAATGCTCATGCCGATCGCCGGCAAGAAGTCGGCGAAGGAAGCTGCGGCGAAGAAGCCGTCGGCGAAACCTGAGCGGAGGTCGGCTTAGATCGGCTTTTGGCCATGAAGCCTGGCCTGAAGGTAGCTGTTGGCTACACGCGGAACGCCATTGTCCATCAATCGCGTTCTGGATGTCGGTACACATCTTTGCCGAAGCGCTTCAGCATAGGGGACTTGGCGGCCAAAGTGCGGTTCATACTAACGGATACTGAGCGGGTAACTTTCCGTGCCACAGGAAGCGAACTCGCTAGCCTCGACTATGGAGGATTGTGAGTTGCCGAGAGCCGCTATCTTCGACCTGGACGGCACGCTTCTGGACTCGGTCGATCTCCACGCGCTCGCATGGCAGGAAGCCATGCTTAAGTTCGGCCATGATGTGAGTTTCGAGCAAGCTCGGAGCCAGATAGGCAAGGGAGGTGACAAGCTCATTCCCGTCTTCCTTTCCGCTGACGAACAACGGGACCACGGCAAAAAATTGGAAGAGTGGCGCGGCAATCGTTTCAAGACCGAGTATCTGCCGCTTGTGCGTCCCTTTTCCGCGGTCCCGGACTTGCTGCGACGCGTGCGCGCCGCTGGACTTCGGATTGCCGTCGCCTCTTCCGCTAAGAAGGATGAAGTTGAGAAATATCTTGAAATCGCTGGCATTACCGAACTGGTGGAGTTGACGACGTCGTCTGACGACGTCGAGGAATCGAAACCTGCGCCGGACATCTTCGAGGTAGTTCTAGAGAAGCTCGGGATCCAAGGCGCTGAGGCCGTCGCCATCGGCGACACGCCCTACGACGCGATCGCTGCGGGGAAGGTGAAGATCGCAACCATCGGCGTGCTGTGCGGCGGATTCACGGAGAGTTCGCTGCGGCAGGCCGGGGCCGCCGAGATCCATCCTGGCCCGGCCTCGCTGTTCGCTTGTTTCGCAAACTCCCTACTTGCGAGGTAACGATCCGGCTGACCCACGGCAGTGGCCAGTGGAAGGTGCGGGGAAGCGTTGGTCCATGGCGAGAAAACTGAAAACCTATCAGACTTCGCTGGGCTTTTTCGATCTGGCAATTGCCGCTCCGTCGATGAAAGCGGCTCTGGAGGCGTGGGGCGCCGACAGCAATCTCTTCCACCAGGGCGCGGCGAAGGAAACTGACGATCCGGACGTACTCTCGGCGACCATGGCGAAGCCGGGCGTCGTTCTCAGGCGGCCTGTCGGCTCCGACGGACCCTTTGGCGAGCATGCTGAACTACCCACCAATCTGGGTGACGGCGAAAGACCGAAGACTGTCCGCAAGTCGAAAAGCCACAAGGTGAAGAAGCCTTCCCCGCGCGCCGTCGACAAGGCGACGGAGCGCAAGGCCTCAGTTGCCTTCGAAAAGGAGCAGAAACGGCGCGAGCGTGAACGGGCGAGGGAAGAGGCTGCCAAACAGAAGGAGCGTGAACGCCGGCGAGGGGCGGTCGATAAGGCGCAAGCGGCGCTGGACGCGGCCGAGCGTGAGCATGAGGAGAACGTTGCGGCCATCCAGGCCGAGGTGGCCGCTCTCGAGAAGAGATCGCGAACCGAAAACGTCCGCTGGGATAAGGAGAGGGAGCGATTGGAGGCTGCGCTGCAGCGCGCACGAGGCTAGGCACCCCGGATTGTTTCAAACAATCGACGTGGCGGCGGGCGAACCGGGGTCATTCGGGCGGGCACTCGGGGCACGTATCTCCTATCGAATCGAGAACTTGTGCGACGGCTCCAGCAACCACCTGCGGTGATACTCCAGGCGGCGCACTTTTGCGGGCGATTTCCAGAGCGCGCTCGCGGGCATGCGGATTGGCGCCGTCCTGCATCCATCCGTGCTCTTCGCACTCTCGAATAGCGCCGACTTCCTGCAGCACTTCGATAGCCCATCCCTGAAGTGTGCGGGTCGGTGGCCTTGGCGTGTCAGTCATCAGCACCGGAAATCTCCTCGTCAGGG
>NZ_JAFCLY010000064.1:0-44561 GCF_018130185.1 Bradyrhizobium sp. AUGA SZCCT0182
TCACGGCATAAGCCGTAAAGCCATTGCGCAGGGAAGGCCGGGTGTTCTCCGCTGCCCTGTATGCTCGTGTGCAGCCTTTTTAGTGCAAATCGCACACGAGACCGCGGGTGCAGCGCGCACCCGGTCTTCCCTGCGCCCTCTGTATTTAGGGGGCGAAGATTTCCAGCACAGCTCGGGCGCAATGCGTCGCGAGAATGCGAAACCATATCCACGTCGTCCCGGACATGCGAAGCGCGATCCGGGACCCATACGCCGCGGCCCATCGGTTAGAGCGCTGGCATTAGAGACCTTCTGGAAACAATAACTGCCGCGGAGTATGGGTCCCGGCTCAAGGCCGGGACGACACCGGGCAAGACCCTCTAGGAGGCCCCCGGGAACCCGGTTCCAGCCCCCTGTAACCGCCCTTGATTTCCGGCAGTCAAAATCTCCTTTGGTAACCTCGCATTAACCAAGATTAGCGTCTGGTTAGGGACGTAAAGACGCGCGGATAGCCCTCGTTTTGACACGTTGGCAGGGGAAGCAGGACCCGGCTTTGGACGGGCCCCCCATGCGACACCAATGAGGCTCTCGCGCTGGCGCATTTTTCGCCGCGCCCGATGCGCGGCTGTGGAACCGGCAGCCAGTCGCTCCCGGAGGAATTTGGCAAGGAGCATGATCCGGAAAAGTGGGACCCGGTTTTCCGAAAAGATCATGCTCCAAACAAGAGACAGAGCATGATCCGGAAAAGTGGACCCGGTTTTCCGAAAAGATCATGCTCAAACAAGAGATAGAGCATGATCCGGAAACCGGTTTTCCGAAGAGGTTCATGCCCAAACGAGAGCATTGAGAGGATATGATCTGGTGATCCGGAGATTCCTGCAGTTCGTGACGCTGGCCTGCCTCCTGGCAATGGCTTCGTCCGCCAGCGCCCAACAGGTCGAAACGCAATCGCTGTCGCTGGCTGCGTCAGACGTGTCGCTGATTTCGCTGTTCCTGCAGGCGCACTGGGTCGTCAAGTCGGTGATGCTGGGGCTGCTCGCCTGTTCGGTCTGGGTCTGGGCGATCGCCATCGACAAGATTTTTCTCTATGCGCGCACCAAGCGCGCGATGGACCGTTTCGAACAGGCGTTCTGGTCCGGGCAGTCGATCGAGGAGCTTTACCGTTCGCTCTCCGCCAAGCCGACGCAATCCATGGCAGCGTGCTTTGTCGCGGCGATGCGCGAATGGAAACGTTCGTTCGAGAGCCAGACCCGGTCCTTTGCCGGCCTGCAGATGCGGATCGAGAAGGTGATGAACGTCTCCATCGCCCGTGAAGTCGAGCGGCTGGAGCGGCGGCTTTTGGTGCTGGCCACCGTCGGCTCGGCCGGGCCGTTCGTCGGCCTGTTCGGAACCGTCTGGGGCATCATGTCGAGCTTCCAGTCGATCGCGGCCTCGAAGAACACCTCGCTGGCGGTGGTGGCGCCTGGTATCGCGGAGGCGCTGTTTGCCACCGCGATCGGCCTTATCGCTGCCATTCCGGCGACTATTTTCTACAATAAGTTCATTTCCGAGGTGAACCGGCAGGCCCAGCGGCTGGAGGGGTTCGCCGACGAATTTTCAGCGATCCTGTCGCGCCAGATCGACGAGCGGGCATGATCCCGAAAAGTGGAAACCGGTTTTCGGACCAGATCATGCCCTGGATATACGGCGTGAGGAGCGGTCAATCGTGAGCATTGTGGGCATCCGATCATGGCGATGAACATGGCAGGTTCGGCAGGTGGCGGTGGACGCCGCGGCCGGCGCCGCGCCGCCGTGATGGCGGAGATCAACGTCACGCCGATGGTGGACGTGATGCTGGTGCTCTTGATCATCTTCATGGTGGCCGCCCCGCTGATGACCTCGACCATCGATATCGATTTGCCGATCGCCAGCGGCGGCAAGTCGCTGGCGTCGAACGCCCCGCCATTGACGCTGTCGGTCAAGCGCACCGGCGGCTCCTGCAATTCGAATGTCGAATTATATCTGGGGGATGCCCTGATCCCGGCCGCCGAGTTGCTGCCCAAGATCAAGGCTATCAAGGAAACCCGGTCGGAAGCCGAAAGCGTGGTCTACCTGCGCGGCGATAAAGACGTCTGTTACACGGATATGATGAAGTTATTGGGGTATATTAGGACGGCGGGGTTCAAGGCGAACATCGTGATCATCCCCGAGGGGGGCTCGTGAGCGAGCCCGTTTTTGCGCGGAGCGGAAAGACTTAAGTGAAGCTCAAGATCGACAAGACACTGGCTGCGTCGGTCGCCCTGCACGTCCTCGTGCTGGGGTACGGACTGGTGTCGTTCTCGACCAAGGCTTACGAAATGACGCCGGAGGAATCGGTCGCCGTCGATGTCATTTCCTCTGATCAACTCGCAAAGGTCATGGCCGGTTCGAAGACCGGCAAGAAGGAAAATCCTAAGCCGCTGGTGGAAAAAGTCGCCGAAGCCAAGCCGCTCGACGACGCCGTCGGCAAGGTGAGCGAAAAGGCGCCGATCATTACCGAAACTGCGCCGCCGCCGCAGCCGAAGGCCGAGGAGAAGCCGGTCGAGAAAAAACCAGATCCGCCGAAGGTCGCCGAAAAGCCCAAGGAAGAGCCGAAGCCGGAGAAGAAGCCGGATCCGCCGAAGGTCGATCCGATCGCGGAAGCCATCAAGAAGGAAGAGAAGAAGCCGCCGCCGAAGCCGGTCGCCCAGCCGGCGGCAAAACCGCCGGAGCAGAAGCAGAAGATCGTCGAACGGCACTTCGATCAAACGCAGATTGCGGCGCTTTTGGACAAGCGCGACGCGACGCGGCAAGCCGCGACTGGTGCCACGCTGAATTCCAACGCCGCGCTCGGCACTTCAAAGGGCACGGCAGCAGACAATTCCGCGACTTGGGGCGCGCTGTTCCAGCGGCAGGTCGAGCGGTGCTGGAAGAAGCCCTATGGCGGCATCGAGTCGCAAAAGCCGGAAGCCGCCTTTGCGATCCGCCTGAAGCGTGATGGCACGCTGGAAGGGATGCCGGTGCCAGAGGGCACTCCGGCAACGCCGTTCCTTCGTGTCTACCAGGAGAGCGCACTGCGCGCCATTATCGAGTGCCAGCCTTACAATCTGCCGGCCGCGTTCTTTGAGGAATGGAAATACTTCGCACCGGTCTTCAGGGAAAAAGTCTGACGGGGTTTGCAGTCGGCGAACGCCAACACGAGCAAAGTTTGAAGCGATGATAGACAAAATTGTGTTGCCTGATGTGTTGCGCCCGAGCCGCCGGCAAATCATTTCCGGAATGGCCGCGCTCGGTGCGGTCTCTGCCGTATCCATTCGAGAGGGTTTTGCGCAAGCGCCCAAGCGCATTCCTATTCCCGAAGGCGAGTTCGTTCCGCTGCCGATCGCGATCCCGAATTTCACGGCGGGCACGCCGGCAGACGCCGAAGTCGGCGTCGGCGTGACGCAAGTCATCACCAACAACCTCAAGCGCAGCGGTCTGTTCGCGCCGATCGACCAGGCGGCCTACGTCGAGAAGACCATCAACATCGACGCGGCGCCGAATTTCCAGAATTGGAAGACCATCAACGCGCAGGCGCTGGTGACCGGCCGCATGACGCGGCAGGGCGACGGCCGTCTCAAGGCCGAATTCCGCCTCTGGGACGTCAACACCGGCCAGCAGCTCACCGGCCAGCAATACTTCACCTCGCCGGAATACTGGCGGCGGATCGCCCACATCATCTCCGACCAGATCTACGAGCGCCTGACCGGCGAGAAGGGCTATTTCGACAGCCGCGTGGTGTTCGTCGACGAAACCGGCTCCAAGGAACGCCGCGTCAAGCGGTTGGCCCTGATGGACCAGGACGGCGCCAACGTGAAATATTTGACGCGCGGCAGCGATCTGGTGCTGACGCCGCGGTTCTCGCCGTCGTCCCAGGAAATCACCTATATGGAGTTCGGGCAGGGCGACCCGCGCGTCTATCTGTTCAACATCGAGACCGGGCAGCGCGAAATCGTCGGCAACTTCCCGGGTATGTCGTTCTCGCCGCGCTTCTCGCCGGATGGCCAGCGCGTCATCATGAGCCTGCAGCAGGGCGGCAATTCGAATCTGTTCGTGATGGACCTGCGCTCGAAATCGACGACGCGCCTGACCGACACGCCGGCGATCGACACCTCGCCGTCCTATTCGCCGGATGGAGCGCGCATCTGCTTTGAGTCCGATCGCGGCGGCAAGCCGCAGATCTATGTGATGCCGGCGACCGGTGGCGGGGCGCAGCGCATTTCGTTCCAGGAGGGCAGCTATTCGACGCCGGTGTGGTCGCCGCGCGGCGACTACATCGCCTTCACCAAGCAGGGCGGTGGTCAATTCGCGATCGGCATCATGAAGCCGGACGGATCGGGCGAACGCATTCTCACCTCGGGCTTCCATAACGAAGGCCCGACCTTTGCGCCGAACGGGCGGGTTCTGATGTTCTTCCGAGAGCCCGGCGGCAACAGCGGCCCTTCATTGTTCACCGTCGATATTTCCGGGCGCAACGAGTTGCGGGTTCCGACCCCCGGCTTCGCCTCCGATCCGGCATGGTCTCCGCTGTTGTCCTGAGCGTTCCACGGGTTAGGGCGTTAATCGGCAAACATTGCCTAGCATGCTGATTTATAAGGCAGATTTCTACGGCAGGAAACGAAAAGCAACGTCTTGGTAACGATGTTCGCTCAGAAAGACTTCATCTGCAAAGGGTACAACGTCTAATCCAAAGGACGTGCGCCCGAAAATGCAGCTTGCCAAACAGAGCGGAGAGCCGGATCAACAAACGTCGCCATATCTTCGCGCGGCGCTGATCGATTCGCTGTTCGAGACTTCCGCTCCGATGCTGACGGGCCTCGCCTTCGGCGCCGGCGCCGCAGCGATGACCGCGCTGAAGACGGGCTCAACGCTGATCTGGGCGTGTGTCGCGCTGCTCGTCTTCGCTGGCGTCGTCCGCGCATTCATCGTGCAGCGGTACCACGCGCGCAAATCGACCCCGACTGTTGAGGAAGCTGCGCGCTGGAAGAGGTATCATCAGATCGGCGCGATGATCCAAGCCACCGCGCTCGGCACATGGTGCTCCGCGACGCTGCTGTTCACTGATGATGCCGTGGCTCATATGATCTGCCTGTCCACCACCACCGGGACCTTGGCGTTAGGTGCGGGCAGGGCCTATGGACGGCAGTGGGTATTCCAACTGCAGGCCGCACTCATCTACGGTCCAACCGTGATCGCGCTGGCGTTGCGTGGTGCCCCCTATTACATCGCGATGTCAGTCGTGTGCACCGCGTTCCTCGTAGCGGTGCTGCAGATCTCGGCCAATCTGCACCGAATTTTCATGCAGGCGCTGGTGGCGCGCGAACGCGAGGCGGCGCTGGCCGGCCAGTTCGATACCGCATTGAACAACATGCCGCACGGGCTCTGCATGTTCGGCGCTGACGGCCGCCTGGCCGTGATGAACCACCGGTTCAGCAACATGATGCAGCTGTCCGACGATTCCGTGCAGGGCGGCGTCAGTGCGGCCGACATCATCGCTGCCTGCGTCGCCTCCGGTTCGATTTCGAACGCAAGCGGCAGCATGATCCTGTCGGAAATCGAGAGTTCGCAGGCGCGGGACATGATCACGACCGATCCCGACGCCACGCGCAACCGGTCGCTGTCATGGACGTTCCAGCCGATGGCGGGCGGAGGCGCGGTCGTCTTGCTCGAAGACATCACCGAGCGGCGCGACGCGGAAGCCAAGATCAGCCATCTTGCGCGTTACGACGAACTCACCGAGCTTCCCAACCGGGTCAATTTCCGCGACGAGATCGGGCGCCTGATGGCGATACAGCAGGGCGCCGAGAGGTTGTCGGCGCTGCTGTTCGTCGACCTCGATCAGTTCAAGCAGGTCAACGACACGCTGGGCCATCCCTGCGGCGACCAGTTGCTGTGCGCGGTCGCCGGGCGGTTGCGCGAGATGTTGCGGCCCGAGGACTTCGTGGCGCGGTTCGGCGGCGACGAATTCGTCGTGTTCCAACAGGACATTCACTCCCACGAGGACGCGGCGGGTCTCGCCCGGCGCATCGTCGACCGGCTGAGCGAGCGCTACAAGATCGACAATCATCTGGTCGAGATCGGCGCCAGCGTCGGCATCGCCATGACCTCTCTCGGCGTCAGCGCCGACACGCTGCTCAAGAACGCCGACATGGCGCTGTACCGCGCCAAGGCGGACGGCCGTGGCACCTTCTGCTTCTTCCGCGACGAGATGGCGCAAACCGTCGAAGCGCGCCGCATCCTGGAACTCGACCTGCGCAAGGCGCTGGCGAACGAGGAGTTCGAGCTGTTCTATCAGCCGCTGGTCAATATCAAGTCCGGCAAGATCTCGACCTGCGAGGCGCTGCTGCGCTGGAATCATCCGGTCCGCGGCACGGTGTCGCCGATCGATATCATTCCCGTCGCCGAGGATATGGGCCTGATCGTCGATCTCGGCCGCTGGATTCTGCGCAAGGCCTGCATGGAATGCATGAAGTGGCCCGAGGCCGTCAGCGTCGCCGTCAACTTCTCGCCGCAGCAATTCCATCAGCGCGACGTGCTCAGCGAAGTTCGCTACGCGCTCGAAGTCTCCGGCCTGCCGGCGGACCGTCTCGAAATCGAGATCACCGAATCCTCGCTGCTGCGCAACACGCAGCTGACGCACGACGTGCTGTCGCAGCTGCATTCGCTCGGCGTGCGGATCTCGCTGGATGACTTCGGCACCGGCTATTCCAGCCTGAGCTATCTTCACAACTTCCCATTGCAGAAGGTGAAGA
Source organism: Bradyrhizobium sp. AUGA SZCCT0182 (assembly GCF_018130185.1). Taxonomy (NCBI): domain Bacteria; kingdom Pseudomonadati; phylum Pseudomonadota; class Alphaproteobacteria; order Hyphomicrobiales; family Nitrobacteraceae; genus Bradyrhizobium; species Bradyrhizobium sp. AUGA SZCCT0182. The sequence goes on from NZ_JAFCLY010000064.1 coordinate 6,768, forward strand.
TCGACCGCTCCTTCCTCGAAGGCATCGATACCGATCGTCCGTTGACGTTGCTGCGCGGCGTGGCGCGGCTGTCGGCCGATCTCGGCATGTCGGTCGTGGTCGAGGGCATCGAGACCAACCAGCAACTGGAACTGGTCAGTGCCGATGGCGCGGTGACCGAGGCGCAGGGCTATCTGTTCAGCCGGCCGGTTCCAGCGGCGCGGATCCGCCAGCTGCTGAACGCCTCCCACGGCCGCCGTTCGCCGGACGAACCGCTGGTTGTGGTTCCATCGCGCTCAATCGCCTGACACAACCTCCGTAGTTTCCTGACACAACCTCCGTAATCTTACGGGTTCAAATGCGCGTGCAGACGGCCGCAAGGTTAACCCTAACGTCTCGATAGCTTTGCAATTTTGTTAAGGAGCTGTTAAGCTTTCGCACTCGCACAAGTTGTTCGGAAGTTGAAGTTATGGAGTATCAGATGAAGTCCAGATCCGAACCGCGCACGTCGCTTTTTGTGCCGGAGTCGGGACTGTCTGATCGCGTCGACTACCGGCTCATGGAAACTCCCGAGGAAAAAGATTCCATCTATTTGATGCGTTACAAAGCCTATCTGCATGGCGGAGTAACCGCGCCGTCGGAGTCTCAGCGCGTCAGCGATCATTACGACGATGCGCCCAACGCCTGGATGTTCGGAATCTACATTGACGGAGAACTCTGTAGTTCGCTCCGCCTCAACGTCGTGACGTCAGAATGTCGGATTTCCGGTTCGGTCGATTTGTTCGGCGATGTTCTTCACCCGCGCATCGATCAAGGCGAAGTCTTCATCGATCCGCTTCGTCTTGCTGCGCTCCCCGAAAAAGCCAGGCAGTTTCCTGAGATTCCCTATCTGACGGTCCGGCTGGCCTATATGGCATGCGAGCATTTCAACGCCGATTTCGGGCTCGCGCTCGTTCGTGCGGAGCACCAGGCATTCTATCGCCGGGTCTTCATGTCCGAGGTCATCGCCGACCCGCGTTCGTTTCCGGGATTCTTGCCAAAGGTGGCATTGATGGCGTCCGACTACCGGGCCGTGCGGGAACGCGTCATGACCCGTTTTCCCGTCATGCGCTCAAGTGCTTTCGAGCGGCGGATGCTGTTCCAGCGCGCCGGCGAGCGCCAATTCTCCCCGCAGGGCGGCGTCACCTCGTTCGAGAGCGCCTCGATCGTTCCAAACGCCTGATCCGCCGGCTTCGCGGCTGATCGGGGCCCCGCTGCCGGGCCCTGGCCCGCCGCCTGACGTGTCCTCAGCCCGGTACTGTCCGCGATGCCAACGCCAAAAGGGCGATTTCGGCCCCGCCTGCGCTTGCCTTCACCGTCGCGCCACATTTACAAACCATTAACCATCGTGGGCGCTTTTCACGGTTTGTCGGCATTTGATCGGGTCTGGCAAGGTTCCATCAAGGTTGACGGAACGTTCGCTTAACCATCGCCCTGTAGACCGGATAACAGTCGGAAAACGTGAGCGTGGAGGCTCCGGAATGAAACATCAGATGCGCATCCTCCAGGGATTGAAACTGGTCGCGGTACTCGCGGTGGCCCTGTCGATGGGCGCTTGCGCCAACAAGAACGTCGGCGCCGAGGGGGCGATGGCGAGTGCGGCGACCCCGGGCAGCCAGCAGGACTTCGTGGTCAATGTCGGCGACCGCGTGTTCTTCGAGAGCGACCAGACCGAGCTCAGCCCGCAGGCGATCGCGACCCTGGAAAAGCAGGCGCAGTGGCTGCAGACCTACAACCGCTATTCCTTCACCATCGAAGGCCATGCGGACGAGCGCGGCACCCGCGAATACAACATCGCGCTCGGTGCACGGCGCGCCCAGTCGGTACGGAGCTATCTCGCCTCGCGCGGCGTCGATCCGAACCGCATGCGCACGATCTCCTACGGCAAGGAACGCCCGGTCGCCGTGTGTAACGACATCTCCTGCTGGTCGCAGAACCGCCGCGCGGTCACGGTGCTGAACGCCGGCGCCTGAGCGGCTGCGACTACCGAGTTCAGAACCGGCGCCTTCGGGCGCCGGTTTCATTTTGGTCTCATGATGAAGCCGCGAATGACGGCCAGCGTCCGCTCCGTCGGGCAACCAGTTTCGCGGCTTCGACGTCGAAGATCACCCCGTTCACGGGTGCGTGCATGGGCCTGATCCCTTCCGTTGATGAACGGCCCGCCGAGCAAGCCGCTTGCTTGTTTTGAAGCTGATACTAAACCATACCGAAATCCGGCTTCCGGATTCGGAAACGCCAGTCACAATTCTGGCGTACTCCCTCTCTCAATGTGTTCGGCTTTCGATGTCACGCCGAATTTTCGTCGTCAGGGCAAAATGTCATTCAGGTTTCTCAATGCGATCGGCGCCGCGGCGATTGCCGCGATGCTCTCCTTGTCTTCGCAGGCCTCCTTCGCACAGGTATCGTTCCCGTGGTCCTCTTCTCCGCAAAGCTCCCCGCCGGTCCAGGCGCAATCCGACGACGCCGACGCGGATATGCGGATCCAGCGGCTCGAGAACCAGCTGCGGCAGCTCACCGGCCAGAACGAGGAACTGCAATATCGTAACCGCCAGCTCGAGGAGCGCCTGCGGCAGCTTGGTGGCGGTGCGGCGGTAGCACCTGCCGGTCAGCCCCCGGCGGCCCAGCCCAGCGTGGCCGCGGTGCCGCCCCCGGTCCAGGCCTATCCGCCCGCCCGGCAACCCCAGGCGCAGCAAGGCTATCCGCAGGGACAGCAGGGCTATCCGCAGGCGCAGCCGTCCTATGAGCAGCCGCAGATCGCGGCGCCGCCGCCGATCATGCAGGAGCAGGCAGCAGCACCGGCGACCGGCCGCCGCCGCGGCGACGCCTTCGACCCCAACCAGAATCCGAACGCCCCCGGCGCGCCGCGCGCGCTCGGTGGCGGTCAGTTGCCGGTTGCCAACGACGCGCCGGTCGGGGCGCCCGGCGGCCGCGGACGGGGCGAGCCGCTCGACCTCGGCGCGACCAGCCCGCGCGATCCCGGCGGCGCGCCGCCGCCCGTGCGTGCGCCCGGCGCCAGCGCCGCGCTGACGACGCTGCCGCCTTCGGCCACGCCCAAGGACGAGTTCGATCTCGGCATCGGTTACATGCAGCGCAAGGATTATGCGCTCGCCGAAGAGACCATGAAAAATTTCGCGCAGAAATATCCGAGCGATCCCCTGATCGCGGATTCGCAATATTGGCTTGGCGAAAGCTTCTTCCAGCGCCAGCAATATCGCGATGCCGCGGAAGCCTTTCTCGGCGTCACCACCAAGTTCGACAAGTCCGCAAAGGCGCCGGACTCGCTGCTGCGGCTCGGCCAGTCGCTGGCGGCGCTGAAGGAAAAGGAAGCGGCCTGCGCCGCGCTTGGCGAAGTGACGCGGAAATATCCGCGCGCCTCGGCCGGCGTGAAGGCCGCCGTGGACCGCGAGCAGAAGCGGGTGAAGTGCTGAGCTTTCGCTCGTTCGGCTGAGCCCCATCAAGTGCGGGACAGCCCTCGCTTGAAAACGCTATGGTCGGCCCATGGCAGAGGACGACCATTCCGCGATCACGGCGAGCCAGGCGAAACTTCTGTTCGCCGACTGGAAGGCTGCGCCCGCGATCGTGCTCGCCGTTTCCGGCGGACCTGATTCCATCGCCCTGATGTGGCTCGCCGCGCGCTGGTGCCGTGCCCTGAAGCGCGGGCCGCGATTGATCGCGGTGACCGTCGATCACGGCTTGCGGCATGAAGCCGCGCGCGAGGCGCGTGACGTCAAAAAGCTCGCCAGGCATCTCGATCTGCCCCATCGCACGCTGCGCTGGCATGGAGCCAAGCCGAACACGGGCGTGCCGGCCGCGGCGCGGGCGGCGCGCTATCGCCTGCTGGCGCAGGCAGCACGCGCTGGTGGAGCGACCCATATCCTCACCGCGCATACCCGCGATGACCAGGCCGAGACATTGTTGATGCGGATGCTGCGTGGCAGCGGCATCGCCGGTCTGGCGGCGATGGCGCGCCAATCGGAACGCGACGGCGTGTGGCTGGCGCGGCCGTTGCTGGATGTCCCGAAATCGCAACTGATCGCGACATTGAACAAGGCCAGGATCGCCTTCGCCGATGATCCGACCAACCGCGACGTCAATTACACGCGGCCTCGTTTGCGGGCGCTGATGCCGGCGCTGGCGGAAGAGGGCGGCGATGCGAGAATCCTGGCGCGGCTGGCGTCGCGGCTGGCGCGGGCCAATGCCGCGCTGGAAGTGCTCGTCGATGGCGCCGAGCGCTATCTGGCGCTGAGGGACCGCCATGACGCCGCGCGTTTTGGCTTCGATGCGTCAGCCTTTGCGGGTCTGCCTGAGGAAATCCGGCTTCGGCTGCTGATGCGGGCCATCGACCGCGTCGGTCACGAGGGGCCTGCGGAACTCGGCAAGGTCGAGGCCCTGCTGACGGTACTGGATCGGGCGGTATCGGAAGGCCAGCCGAAGTTGAAGCAGACCCTCGCGGGCGCCGCAATCAGCCTGATTGGAGGCCGAATTCACGTCGAGCCGGCTCCCCCGCGTCGTCGCAGGTCGGGATGAGAGGCAAGCCCAAACCTCGATATCCCGTCAATAAACCGGCGGGGAGTCTTAACCACCCCCGAAAAACGCTGATTCTTACGCCATTATTTGACCGGGAATCGCGCTAGGATGCGTTAAATAGTCCTGCGTGGTTCCCTTGGCATCGACCCAGGCGCCACCTAGATTGTAAGCAGTGCTCCGGGGGTTTCTCACCTGACGACCCAAGGTTTACTGCCCAAGGACATAAGGCCGCGATCCGCGCGGCCACGAAGGAAGATCGATGAACGCCAATCTGCGCAATTTCGCCCTCTGGGTCATCATTGTTTTGTTGCTGTTGGCACTGTTCACGCTTTTCCAGAATCCGGGTCAGCGCGCGTCCTCGCAGGACATCACGTTTTCGCAGTTCGTGAGCGAGGTCGAAAAGAACACCGTCCGCGACGTCGTGATCCAGGGGCCGGAGATCCACGGCACCTTCACCAACGGCTCCAGCTTCCAGACCTACTCGCCGAACGATCCATCGCTGGTGAAGCGCCTGGTTGATGCCAAGGTGAACGTCAGTGCGAAGCCGCCCGGCGACAACGTGCCGTGGTTCGTGTCGCTGCTGGTCTCTTGGCTGCCCTTTATCGCGCTGATCGGCGTGTGGATCTTCCTGTCGCGCCAGATGCAGGGCGGCGCCGGCAAGGCGATGGGCTTCGGCAAGTCGCGCGCCAAGATGCTGACCGAGGCGCATGGCCGGGTCACCTTCGAGGACGTCGCGGGCGTCGACGAAGCCAAGCAGGATTTGCAGGAAATCGTCGAATTCCTGCGCGACCCCGGCAAATTCCAGCGCCTCGGCGGACGGATTCCGCGCGGCGTGCTGCTGGTCGGGCCTCCCGGCACCGGCAAGACGCTGATCGCGCGTGCGGTCGCGGGCGAAGCCAACGTGCCATTCTTCACGATCTCGGGCTCCGACTTCGTTGAAATGTTCGTCGGCGTCGGCGCCAGCCGCGTCCGCGACATGTTCGAACAGGCCAAGAAGAACGCGCCCTGCATCATCTTCATCGACGAAATCGACGCGGTCGGCCGCCATCGTGGCGCCGGTCTCGGCGGCGGTAATGACGAGCGCGAACAGACCCTCAACCAGTTGCTGGTCGAGATGGACGGCTTCGAGGCCAATGAAGGCGTGATCCTGATCGCGGCGACCAACCGTCCCGACGTGCTCGATCCCGCGCTGCTGCGCCCTGGCCGTTTCGACCGCCAGGTCGTGGTGCCGAACCCGGATGTCGTCGGCCGCGAGCAGATCCTCAAGGTCCATGTCCGCAAGGTGCCGCTGGCGCCGGATATCAACCTCAAGACCATCGCACGCGGCACGCCGGGCTTCTCCGGCGCCGACCTGATGAACCTCGTCAACGAAGCCGCCTTGACCGCCGCCCGCCGCAACAAGCGCATGGTGACCCAGGCCGAGTTCGAGGAAGCAAAAGACAAGGTGATGATGGGCGCCGAGCGCAAGTCGCTCGTCATGACCGAGGAAGAGAAATTGCTGACGGCCTATCACGAAGGCGGTCACGCCATCGTCGGCCTCAACGTCGTCGCCACCGATCCGATCCACAAGGCCACGATCATCCCGCGCGGCCGTGCGCTCGGCATGGTGATGCAGCTGCCCGAGCGTGACAAGCTGTCGATGTCGCTCGAGCAGATGACGTCGCGGCTCGCGATCATGATGGGCGGCCGGGTTGCCGAAGAGCTGATCTTCGGCCGCGAAAAAGTCACCTCGGGTGCGTCATCCGACATCGAGCAGGCCACGCGCCTGGCGCGCATGATGGTGACGCGCTGGGGCCTGTCCGAGGCGCTCGGCACCGTGTCCTATGGCGAGAATCAGGACGAGGTTTTCCTCGGCATGTCGGTGTCGCGCACCCAGAACGCATCGGAGGCAACGGTTCAGAAGATCGATACCGAGATCCGGCGTTTCGTCGAAGACGGCTACAACGAAGCGACGCGCATCCTCACGGAAAAGCGCGCCGACCTCGAAGCGCTTGCCAAGGGCCTGCTCGAATTCGAGACGCTGTCCGGTGACGAGATCATCGACCTGCTCAATGGCAAGAAGCCGAACCGCGAGTCGGTGCTTGAGCCGACCACGCCGCGCGCGTCGGCTGTGCCGCCCGCCGGCAAGTCGCGCCCGCGCCCCGATCCGGATCCCGGCCTGGAGCCGCAACCGCAGGCCTAAGTGGGTTTGCATCTGAAATAGAAAACGCGGCGGTGACGCCGCGTTTTTTATGGTGGCGTCCTGGTCCGGCGCCATGAGGATCAGCGGCAAGACGTGGGAGCGGCTCGGAATCGCTGTAGCCCGGATGGAGCGCAGCGAAATCCGGGGCATGCCGCGACGTCACGTGCGTCCCGGATTTCGCTGCGCTCCATCCGGGCTACTGCCCTGGCTCCCCGCACTCACGCAGCAGCTTCCGCAGCGCGTGGATCGGCGGAAACACTTCCCTGTTCCAGTCGGCGCCTTGCGCGTCATGTGCGGCCTGTTCCATCTCGACGATCTCGCAATCCTCCGAAAAGACCCGGTTGGTGAACCAGGCCAGCACCGGCCAGCCGAGATCGAGGATGCCGGGAATTCTGGGTTTGCGCACCGACAGCACCACGAAGGTCCGGTTACGGCGCTGCGCTGCATCGATGGGCGTGTAGCCGAGCCATACGTTGAGAACCGGTGCGTCGCCCTTCGTCCACATCTGCAGGGTCTGGTAGGGATATTCGGTGCGCACCGTCATCAGGTCGCGCGCCGTGCCGGCACGGCCGCGCAGGCCGCCGACGATGACGGCCTCGCCAAGGGGCGGCTTCTCGCCAGGCCGGGCAAAACTGTAATCGACTTCCATCCAGCGTTCGCCGGCGCGGCTGCCGAGATAGCGCGGCACGACTTTTCCGGTGGTGCGCCGGTGCAGGAACTGATGGTTCATGTCCATCAAATTCTCATGCATGAAAGTGTAGTGGCAGGAGACGAGCTTGCCGAACCGCCGTGTCTTGTAGGCGTTATCAGCGGTTGCGCCGATCCGCGGCAAGGGGGCGGCGGCAGGCCCTGTGCCGGGCCATACGAAGATCAACCCGTCGCGTTCGAAGCAGGGATAGCGGCGGACGCCGTTCGGCCTCTTGCCCTTACCAAGATAGGGGACGTCGATGCAGTCGCCCGACGCGTCGTAGCGCCAGCCATGATAGACGCAGCGCAGGGTGCAGCCATCGACCGTTCCCTTCGACAGCGGCACCTGGCGGTGCGCGCAGCGGTCTTCAAGCGCGAAGATCGCGCCCTCACTCGGGCGCACCAGCACGATCGGCTCGCCCGCGAACCGCGCCGCGAAAGTCTGGCCGGACTTCACCTCGTGCGACCATGCGACCGGATACCAGTAATCCGGATTCGCGCCGACCTTGCGAAGATCGACAGAAGCTTCCGACCAGGCATTATCAGGCCTCACCGTCATCGCGTCGTTACGCCTTTGCCAGCGGTCCGAGATGCAGCGCCATGATCTGTTCCGGCGTCTCGGTGACCTCGATGCGCTGGCCGTCGCCGCCGACGAAGGCGAGCACGGTGCGCTCGCCGTCGCGCCACATGCTGCCGACCAGCGCGATATTGATGTGGGTGGCCTGCCCCGTCTCGCACCTCGTGCATTCGATCCAGAAGCGCATGGCGTATCCTTTCAATGGTGCCGGGATGAGAGACGGGGCGGGCGTTTAAGCGAGCGCCCGCAATTCGCGGGCGGCGGCGACCATGTTGACCAGAGCGGGCCGCACCTCTTCCCATTTCCGGGTTTTCAATCCGCAATCCGGATTGATCCAGAGCTGGGCGTCGGAGAGCCGCAGCCGCGCCAGCTTGAGCAGGTCGGTCATCTCAGCGGTTTCAGGCACCCGCGGCGAATGGATGTCGTAGACGCCGGGGCCGATCTCGTTCGGATAGCGGTAGTTCCGGAAAGCGTCGAGCAGTTCCATCTTCGAGCGCGAGGTCTCGATCGAGATCACGTCGGCATCCATCGCACCGATCGCATCGATGATGTCGTTGAACTCCGAGTAGCACATGTGGGTGTGGATCTGGGTGTCGTCGCGCACGCCCGACGAACAGATGCGGAAGGCGTCCACGGCCCAGTCGAGATAGGTCTTCCACTCCGACCGGCGCAGCGGCAGGCCCTCCCGCAGGGCCGCTTCGTCGATCTGGATCATCCCGGCACCGGCGGCTTCGAGGTCGGCGACCTCGTCACGGATCGCCAGCGCGATCTGGCGGCAGGCTTCGCTGCGCGGAATATCGTCGCGGACGAACGACCAGTTCAGAATGGTCACCGGCCCCGTCAGCATCGCCTTCATCGGCCGCTTGGTCAGCGACTGCGCATACCGCCACCACTCGACCGTCATCGGTTTCGGGCGCGACACGTCGCCGAACAGCACCGGCGGGCGGACGTAGCGTGATCCGTAGGACTGCACCCAGCCATACCCGGTGAAGGCGAAACCTTCGAGCTGCTCGCCGAAATACTGCACCATGTCGTTGCGCTCGAACTCGCCATGAACAAGCACATCAAGCCCGATATTCTCCTGCCAGCGCACCGCGCGCGCGGTCTGGTTCTGCAGATAGAGTTTATAGGCGTCGTCGGTCAGCGCGCCCTTGGCATGCGCGGCGCGGGCGTTCCTGACATCCGCGGTCTGCGGGAACGAGCCGATGGTCGTGGTCGGGAAGGCCGGCAGGTTGAAGCGGCTGTGCTGCACGCCGGCGCGATCGGTAAACGCGTTGAGGCGGCGGCGCATCGCGCTATCGATGCCGGCGGCACGCGCCGCCACCTTGGCATCGTGGATTCGCGGCGAAGCTTTGCGCGCCGCTGCGGCTTCATCGGAGGCCTTCAGGATGGCGTCGGCGTGGACGCGGCCGCGCGCCAATGCCGTTCCGAGCGCCGCCAGTTCCTCGATCTTCTGCACCGAAAACGCCAGCCAGCTCTTCACATCGGGATCAAGGCCGGTTTCCAGCGCAAGGTCGATCGGGACGTGCAGCAGCGAGCATGATGGCGCGAGCTGCACGCGGTCGCCGCCGAGCCTGGTGACCACAGGTTCCAGCCGGTCGAGCAGCCGGCTCAGATCGGCGCGCCAGATATTGCGGCCGTCGATGATGCCGAGTGACAGCACGCGGTCCTTTGGAAAACCGGCAAGATCGTCGAGTTGCTCGGGCGCGCGCACGAGGTCCAGATGCAGGCCAGCGACGGGCAGGGCGATCGCGGTGTCGCGGTCGGCGCCGAGCCCGCCAAAGTATGTCGCCAGCATGATCTTGAGCTCAGGTACCGCCTTGGCGATTTCCGCATAGGCATAATGCAGCGCCTGCTGCGCGATAATGTCGAGGTCAAGGACCAGGCACGGCTCGTCGATTTGCACCCATTCCGCGCCGGCTTTCGCGAGTTCGCGCAGCACCTCGATATAGACCGGCACCAACCGGTCTAGCAGCGATAGCGTGTTGAATCCCGCATCCTTGCACTTGGCGAGTTTGAGGAACGTCACGGGGCCGACCAGCACCGGGCGGGTCTGGTAGCCGAGCGCTTTGGCTTCCAGATACTCCTCGATCGGCTTGCGCGAGGCGAGCGTGAAGGTCTGATCCTTCTCCAGTTCAGGCACCATGTAGTGGTAATTGGTGTCGAACCATTTTGTCATTTCCAGCGCCGGCACGCCGTGGGCCGCGTCGTGGTGGGCGTGGCCGCAGTCCGCATCATGCGCCGCGCCTTGGGCGCCGCGCGCCATCGCGAAGTAGGTGGCGAGCGGAACCGTGCCGCCGTTCCAGCCGTAGCTTTTCGGAATGGCGCCGACCATCACGCAGGTGTCGAGCACCTGGTCGTAGAACGTGAAGTCGTTGGACGGGATGATGCTGACACCAAGCCTCTTCTGGCGCGCCCAATTGGCCGCGCGCAGCCCGATGCCGGTCTCGATCAGGGCTTTCTCGTCGGTCGTGCCCGACCAGAAGCTCTCCAGCGCGAATTTCAGCTCGCGGCGCGGACCGATGCGCGGCGTGCCGAGCGAAGCGACGGGAAGTGAGGAGGTAGAATTTACAGAAGCAGTCGCATTGGAAACAGACATGGCTTAACCCCAAAAGTTGGGGGCAAAGGCCGAAGTGACACGTCTGGATTCCGGACGGTAGGGCGCGCGGAATCGCAACCGCACCACCGGGACACCCCGCCCGAGGACGTTTATGTTGTCGAGGCAGGTCTCCTGGCTCGCGGGTCAATGCTGCTGTCCGGTCTTCCCAAAACCTTTGCGGGTCTCAGTGACTTTGTTGGACAGCGGCTCGCCGCTTACAGTTGCGGGGGCAGCTCCGGCTTCACACCGGCTTCCCTCTTAGCTTCGGGAAAACCATCCCGAAGAACCACGACGCGTCCACTTACTGGCAACTCGGCGCGCCCGTCAACTCGATCGCCGGTTGTTGCGGTTGTTCACAGCTTCAACAGGGTGAACCAGAATTTTCGCAGGCTCGGCTAGCGCACCATTGACACGATTACCCAAATCGCACCAGATGTAGTTGTCACGGTCCATCACGACGCAAGTCATGGTGGCTAAGAGGGAAGTCGGTGATTGCGCCAAAGGGCGCGAAATTCCGACGCTGCCCCCGCAACTGTAAGCAGTGAGTTGTTCCCCCCTTTACGTCACTGATGCGGCTTCGCATTGGGAAGACAGGGAATAACGACGACCTGCGAGCCAGGAGACCTGCCGCGACACCGAAAAAACGTCCACGGGCGGGGTGTCCCGGCGGTCGCTTGCAGATCCATGCCGGCGTTGCCGTCGCGCATTCGATGCAGCGTCCCCAAAGACATCCGGCCTCAACAACACCACGGGGTCTGCCGATGTCCGAATCTTCCGGTCTCATTTCTCTCGAAGCCAAAACCGCTCCCTTGTTCCAGTTGCGTCCCGAAACGCTCGCCGCGCCGGACGCCGAACTTCCGATGCAGGTGATCCGCCGCAACGGCACGGTTTCGAAATTCGATGCCAGCAAGATCTCGGTCGCGATGACCAAGGCGTTTCTCGCCGTCGAGGGCCACACCGCGGCGGCCTCGCGCCGGGTGCATGAGGTGGTGGAGCAGTTGACCGCTGAGGTCGTCGGCGCGCTGTCGCGCCGGATGAGCGAAGGCCGCACCTTTCACATCGAAGACGTGCAGGACCAGGTCGAACTGGCGCTGATGCGCAGCGAGCACCACAAGGTGGCGCGCGCCTATGTGCTGTACCGCGACGAGCGCACCAGGCAGCGCGCCGAGCAGGAGGCCGCCAAATCGGCCAAGCCTGCGGCAGGACCCGTGCTGCATGTGACGCTGGCGAACGGCACCAAGGTGCCGCTCGATACCGGGCGGCTCGCGCTGATCGTGGGCGAGGCCTGCGCCGGTCTTGATGGCGTCGACGCCGCGCCCGTCATCGCGGAAACCCAGCGCAATATCTACGACGGCATCAGCCAGGACGAACTGGCGCTCGCTTCCGTGATGGCTGCGCGGACGCTGGTGGAGCAGGAGCCCAACTACGCTTACGTGAGCGCGCGGCTGCTGCTCGACAAGCTGCGCACCGAAGTGCTGTCCTACGTGCAGGGGGTGCCGACCAACGCCTCGCAGGCCGATATGGCCGGCCGCTACGGCGAATATTTCCCGGCCTATATCAAGACCGGCATCAAGGCCGAACTGCTCGATCCGGATCTGGCGCGCTTCGACCTGAAGAAAATCGCCGCGGCGCTGAAGCCGGAACGCGATCTGGCGTTTCAGTTCCTCGGCCTGCAGACGCTGTACGACCGCTATTTCCTGCATGAAGGCGGCAACCGCATCGAGCTGCCGCAGGCGTTCTTCATGCGCGTCGCGATGGGACTTGCGACCCGCGAGATCGATCGCGAGGCCCGCGCGATCGAATTCTACGATTTGCTGTCGTCTTTCGATTTCATGGCTTCGACGCCGACGCTGTTCAATTCTGGAACGCTGCGGCCGCAATTGTCGTCGTGCTTCCTCACCACGATCGCGGATGATCTCGACGGCATCTTCAAGTCGGTCAAGGACAACGCGCTGCTGGCAAAATATTCCGGCGGGCTCGGCAATGACTGGACCCGCGTGCGCGGGCTCGGGGCCCACATCAAGGGCACCAATGGCGAAAGCCAGGGCGTGGTGCCGTTCCTGAAAGTCGCCAACGACACCGCCATTGCGGTCAACCAGGGCGGCAAGCGCAAGGGCGCGGTCTGCGCTTATCTCGAGACCTGGCATATCGACATCGAGGAATTCCTCGATCTGCGCAAGAACACCGGCGACGACCGCCGCCGCACCCACGACATGAACACCGCGAACTGGGTGCCTGATTTGTTCATGCAGCGCGTCGAAGCCGACGGCGAATGGACGCTGTTCTCGCCTGACGAGACGCCCGACCTGCACGACCTCTACGGCACAAAGTTCGCCGAACGCTATGCCGCCTATGAAGCCAGGGCGGCGCGCGGTGAAATCCGCGTCTTCAAGCAGGTCCGCGCCACTGACCTCTGGCGCAAGATGCTGACCATGCTGTTCGAGACCGGGCATCCCTGGATCACGTTCAAGGACCCCTGCAATCTCCGTTCGCCGCAGCGTCATGCCGGCGTCATCCATTCCTCCAATCTGTGCACCGAGATCACGCTCAACACCTCCGACGACGAGACCGCGGTTTGCAATCTCGGCTCGATCAACCTGCTCAATCACATCCAGGGCGGTCGCCTGAACGAGGCGCGGCTGAAGAAGAGCGTGACGATTGCGATGCGGATGCTCGACAACGTCATCGACATCAATTTCTACACCATTCCGGAAGCGCGGCGTTCCAACCTGCGGCACCGTCCGGTCGGTCTCGGGTTGATGGGGTTCCAGGACGCGCTGCAGGCGATGCGGATCGCTGTCGCCTCCGATGCGGCTGTGACGTTCGCCGACACCAGCATGGAGGCGATCTCCTACTACGCGATCTCGGCTTCGGTCGATCTCGCCGCTGAGCGCGGTCGCTATCCCTCGTTCGACGGATCGCTGTGGAGCCAGGGCATCCTGCCGATCGATTCGATCGAGCTATTGGCGGAAGCGCGCGGCGGTGTCGCGATGGACCGTTCCATGACGCTCGATTGGGGCAGCTTGCGCGAACGCGTCAGATCGACCGGCATGCGCAATTCCAACGTGATGGCGATCGCGCCGACGGCGACGATTTCCAACATCTGCGGCGTCGCGCAGTCGATCGAACCCGCCTACCAGAACCTCTATGTCAAATCCAACATGTCCGGCGACTTCACCGTCGTGAACGAATTTCTGGTGCGCGACCTCAAGGCGCGCGGGTTGTGGGACGAGGTGATGGTCAACGACCTCAAATATTTCGACGGCAGCGTCGGCTCGATCGACCGCATCCCTGATGATCTCAAGGCGCTCTACGCCACCTCGTTCGAGATCGACAGCGCCTGGCTGATCGAGGCGGCGGCGCGGCGCCAAAAATGGATCGACCAGTCGCAGTCGCTCAACCTCTATATCGCCAACCCGTCCGGCAAGAAGCTCGACACGCTCTATCGCCTGGCGTGGACCCGCGGCTTGAAGACCACCTATTACCTGCGCTCGCGCAGCGCGACGCATGTCGAGAAGTCCACGCTCAAGGGCACCGACGGCAAGCTCAACAGTGTCGCCTCCGTGACGATGATGGCTCCAGCCCCAATCATCGTCCCGCTGGCCGCCACCGCGCCGGACCTGTCCGGTGCGGTGGCGTGCTCCATCGACAATCCCGAATGCGAAGCCTGCCAGTAAGCAGCAAGAAACATAAGGAAATAAACCCAATGCTCGACTGGTCCGAACCTTCCGCGCCCGCATCTCACGCGCCGCCGTCCTTTGCGGCATCACCTGCTGCCGAGGCCGATCAAACCGGGCTCGGTACCATCGACCGCCACGGTGGCCGCGTCTCGGTCGACGACAAGCGGATGATCAATTGCCGCGCCGACGTCAATCAATTGCTGCCACTGAAATACAAATGGGCGTGGGAGAAATATCTCGCCGGCTGCAACAATCACTGGATGCCGACCGAAGTCTCGATGCAGGCCGACATCGCGCTATGGAAGTCGCGCGACGGCCTCACCGAGGACGAGCGCCGCGCCATCAAGCGCAATCTCGGCTTCTTCGCGGCATCCGAGAGTCTGGTCGCCAACAACATCGTGCTGGCGATCTACCGCCATCTGACCAATCCGGAATGCCGGCAATATCTGCTGCGGCAGTCGTTTGAGGAAGCGGTGCACACCCACACCTTCCAGTACATCGTGGAGAGCCTGGGGCTGGACGAGGGCGAGTTGTTCAACATGTACCGCGAGGTGCCGTCGATTACCGACAAGGCGGCGTGGGCGCTGAAGCACACCCAGCATCTCGACGATCCCGACTTCAAGACCGGAACGCCGGAGGCCGACCAGGCATTCCTGCGCGACCTCGTCGCCTTCTATGTGATCTTCGAGGGCATGTGGTTCTACACGGGCTTTGCGCAGATCCTGTCGCTCGGCCGCCGCAACAAGATGGTCGGGATTGCCGAGCAGTACCAGTACATCCTGCGCGACGAATCCATTCACCTGAATTTCGGCATCGACGTCATCAACCAGATCAAGATCGAGAATCCGCATCTGTGGACCAAGGCGTTCCAGGACGAGGTTCGTGACATGGTGCGCACCGCGGCCGAACTCGAAGCCGCCTACGGCCGGGACACCATGCCGCGCGGCTTTCTCGGGCTGAACGCGGCGCTGTGCGAAACCTATATGCACTTCATCGCCAACCGCCGCTGCGCGCAGCTCGGGCTGGCGCGGGTGTTCGACGAGACCGAGAACCCGTTCCCATGGATGTCGGAAGCGATGGACCTGAAGAAGGAAAAGAACTTCTTCGAGACCCGCGTCATTGAATATCAGAACGGTGGCGCGCTGACCTGGGAGTGAGAGCCGGGCGTCAGTTCGGCGAGCCCGGCGCGGAAGATGGAGCGGCCTTGCGCTGATCGTCGCGGACGTGGATGACGGCAATGTCATCCGTGTACAGTCGTTTCCAGCCCGCGATATGATCCAGCACCTTGGTGGCCGGCAAATCCGGCCCCAGCAAGGTGGCGTCGATCTGATACTTGTCGAGCGTGGCGAGCAGTATGTTGACGTCCTTGGCGGTGACCGCGTCGAAATAGTCAAGGACGAACTGTTCGCCATAGAGTTCGGCGCGGCCGTCGATGAAGGCCTTGATGTCGCGAGACAGCAGATAGCCGCCAAACGGCGACGTGCTGAAGATGCGCTGAGCCTGCCGCTTCTGCAGGACGTCCACCGCTGCGACCGGCGTCTGGGACGGCAGGAACGAGAACGGGTGGTGCGCGATGAACACTTGCGTCGATGCCCATCCGGCCACCGCCACCGCGAGCGCGGCAAGTATCACGACAGGCGCACGCGACTGACCTTCCCGAACGGGCACCATCGCCGTGCGCAGCGTTCCCAACTGCTCGGCAAACGGCTTGGCCACGACCAGTGGTGCGATGAAGGCGAAGATTTCGATGTTCCGGGAATGCGACAGCGCCATCCAGAGCAGGCCGAGCAGCAGGATGATTCGCGGCACCGACAATGAGAGGCCACGATAGAAGCCGAGACCGATCAGGCCGAGCAGCGTGAATTCGAAAAAGCTCCAGGTGGCGAAATTGGCCGGCATCCATTCCCAGATCATGGACAGCAGCTTGCCGAGGCTGAGGATCTTTGCCGCGCCGATCAGCGTGTTCCAGCCATAGGGGGTGCAGCAGCACGCCGCGACGGCGGCAACACCGAACATCGCCCATTGCATCGTCAGCCTGATGCGGTCCTTGCGTTCGCAGCTCCAAAGCGCTTCCAGGCCAATCGGTCCGATCAGTGCCAGTCCGAGAACAAAACCGCCATGCAGATTGGCCCAGATCGCAAGCACCGGCAGCAGCCACCATGACGGCGCGCTCCGGCGATCCGCGGCCGCCAGCAGCCCGCCGAGGAACGCGACCATGAACGGGAACGCCAGCATGTGGGGGCGTGCCAGGAAGTGGGTCGCCGACTCCAGCACCGCAAGCGTGACCAGCAGGATCGCGCGGGTGGGGTCGAGATAGTCGGCAAACAGGTACATGAAGATCGTGACCGTCGCCCCGATCGCGAGCGAGGTCAGGATGACCGGGCCGGCCCAACCCAAAGATTGATAGGAAACGGCATAGAGCACCTGGGACAGCCAGGAGCTCGACATCCAGGGTTCGCCAAACCGGGTGAAGGTATGAACGTCGGTGTAGGGCACGGCGCCGTTCTCGACGATCCACTGCCCGATCCTGATCTGCCAGAGCGTGTCGGAATCCCGCAGCAGGATTTCCCCGAGCGACAGGAAGATCAGATAGGCGACGAGCCCGGTCAGCAGCGGAATCAGCACGCGCCCGAGGCTGCGGACACTGGCGCTATTAACAGTTGGATTGGCGAAGGAAATGGACATCGGATTTTGGGCCGGCTTCTTGCGTTGGTGTGACAGTCACGGCGTGCCGCAGGAATTTTCGGCAGCTGACCATAGCCGCGCTATTTTTGCGTGAATTGCAGGCTCACGTGCCTGACAATGATGTTCTTTGGCGAAGAAGCCGTTAACCGGGCGGACAAGCGTTTTAGTCAGAATTTACCATCGCAAAGCACGACGATGGCGGGCTAATCCAATGCCGGCACCAGGGCTACCTGCGGCGCGGCCTGTGCCTTCGACGACGCGGGCACCACGATGTTCACGAGATATTTGGCAAGGCAGATGCCGATCACGGCCAGCGCGACACCGCCGAACACGTCGATCATGTAGTGGGCGCCGATCACCGGCGTCGAAGCCATCATCAGGATATTGAGGACGACGGCGGCCCCTCCAACATAGCGCACCGGCCAAAGCGCCCAGATGTAGAGCACGGCGGAAGCCGCGTGGAAGCTCGGGAAGGATACGATGCCGGTGATCTTGAGCAATTCGAGATGCCGCAGCGAGCCGTCGCGCAGCGCCAGGATGTCGCGCAGCTGCGCCTGATACATCGAGGCATCGAGGGACGAGAATTGCGCAGGGTCGATGTTGAGGCCGTAGTAAGTTCCGACCGCCGGCGTGAACGTCGAAATCAAGAGCGTCATGATCAGCGTCAGGCTGAACGCAAGCACGAACACCTGCAGCCGCACAAAACGCGATGTCAGGGCAAGGACGAGCGGGATCGCGACCAGGATGATCTTGATCAGCGTGTAGCTGCGCACCAGCAAAGCGCCCAGCCAGTCACGGTCGTTGACGTATCGCGCGATCATTTCCGGATCCAGGCCCATGGCGCGATCAATCGCGAGCAAGGCGCGGTCCTGCAGCGGCCAGTTGGTCACAGCAGCGACGTAGGTGAGCGGCCCCATGATCGTCGCGATCAACAGCAGCTGGGAAATCGCCCCCAGTGGAAAGATCAGCTTGGGATCCGCCTGATCGCCCTTGGCGAAGGCATGGAGGTAGGCGATCAGCGCCAATGCCGCCACGATCCCCAGAGTTACGGCCAGCGCGAGCGGTTTTATCGTGAAACCGCAGAGCGCGCCCCCGAGCAGCACCACGGCGCCCATGGCAGCAATCGGAATCCAGTTCAGCTGAAACAGCCGCCAGGCCGTGAAAGCGTTCGAATTGACCATGCCGCACCCTGCGAGGTTGTAGGGCACAGTTGCGCGGGAAGGCTTAATATTCGGGAAACGGCTATGGTTATCGGCCCACCAATTAGACGCTGCGTTCAGCGGGCATTTGTGTCCCATACCGTCATATTTGCTTCTTGTCTTCTGGCCTGAATAGTTGTTCAGTTCTTCAAAGCGATTGGGGACAATTGCTCAAAACATTGAAGACGCAGCGCGATCTTGCAACCCCTCCCGGGTGCGGACGCGCCGGGGATGGGGAAGCGCGCCATGGTCTATCGGCGAACCCAGCAAGTGGTGAAACGGCTGGCGGCGCGGCGCAGCGCCATTCTGGCGGCGGCGCGGGACGCTGCGGCCGACGGCGGCATGGCGGCGGTGCAGATCGCCCCCGTGGCGGTCCGCGCCAATGTCGCGGCCGGAACCGTCTATCGTTATTTCCCGTCCAAGGCCGAACTGATTTCCGAATTGATCGCCGAAGTCTCGCGCGACGAACTGGCCGCGATCCGTCGCGCGGCGGAGGCCGCGCCCGGGCCGTCCTCGGCGCTGGCCGCGGCGGTGACGACGGTCGCCGTCCATGTGCTGTCGCAGCGCAAGCTCGCCTGGGGGATTCTGGCGGAGCCGGTCGATGTCGACGTGTCGGCTTCGCGGCTCGCCAGCCGCCGCGAAATCTCCGGCGAGATCGCAGCAAGGATCGAAGCGGCCGTGCGTGCCGGACATCTGCCGGCGCAGGATACCGCGCTCGCCGCCACCGCGCTGCTCGGCGCATTGCACGAGGCGCTGGTCGGCCCGCTGGCCCCGGACAATATGGACGATTCCGCAAAACTGCGCGACGCCGTACAGACCGTGACGCTATTGGCGTTGCGCGCGGTCGGCGTCATGGACGCCCGCGCCCGCGGCCTCGTGGTGCAGGCGGTGCTGCCGGCCAAGGCGCTGGTGGGTGCGTAGGGCATGATCGCTCGCGACAAACGCGGAACGCGTTTGCGCTGATATCACCGGCAATTGACATCGCTCTGACGCAACCATCCGCCAAATTGGGCGTGATCGGTCATTCAGCGGTGAAGGAGCATTCCATGACGACGACATCAGGCTCGGCCAAATGGCAGGGCGGCATCAAGGACGGCAAGGGCGCGATCTCGACCAAGAGCGGCGCGCTGAACGACTATCCCTACGGTTTCGCCAGCCGCTTCGAGGGCAAGCCGGGCTCGAACCCGGAAGAATTGATCGGAGCCGCGCACGCCGCCTGCTTCACCATGGCGCTGTCGCTGATTCTCGGTGAAGCCAAGCTCACCGCCGAGCAGATGGAAACCAAGGCCGACGTCACGCTTGAGAAACAAGGCGACGGCTTTGCCATCACCTCGGTGCATCTGACGTTGAATGCGAAAATTCCCGGCGCCGACAAGGCGAAGTTCGAGGAACTGGCGGGCAAGGCAAAAGCCGGCTGTCCGGTGTCGAAGCTGCTGAACACCAAGATCACGCTGGACGCGACGCTGCAGTGATCATGTCATTCCGGGGCGATGCGAAGCATCGAACCCGGAATCTCGAGATTCCCCGGGGCGCAATTGCGCCCCTGAGGTCTGGTCCTTCGGACCATCCCGGAGTGACGGCGCTAAGGGCACGCCGTCACTTATCCGCTTTGCCTTCCGGCCCGACATAGGCGATGCGCACCATGTTGGTGGTGCCGGCGATGCCGAGCGGCACGCCGGCGACGATGATCACGCGCTGGCCTGCCTTGGCGAAGCCGTCGCGGAACGCAATCGAGCCGGCGCGATCGACCATGTCGTCCTGGTCGTGCGCGTCTTCGGCGACCACGCAATGCACGCCCCACACGACAGACAATTTGCGCCCTGTCGCCAGGTTCGGCGTAATCGCCACCACCGGCGGCTTCGGCCGTTCGCGCGCCACGCGGATCGCGGTCGAGCCCGAACTGGTCCAGCAGATGATCGCGGATAATTCCAGCGTCTCGGCGATCTGCCGCGCGGCGTCCGCGATGGCGTCGCCGACGGTCTGCTCCGGCTCGGGCCGCTGCGCCGTCAGCACCGAGCGATAGGTCGGATCGCGCTCCACTTCCTCGCCGATGCGGTTCATGGTCGAGACCGCCTCGACCGGGAATTTGCCGGCGGCGGATTCCGCCGACAGCATGATTGCGTCGGCGCCCTCATAGACCGCGGTCGCGACGTCGGAGACTTCGGCGCGCGTCGGCACCGGCGCCTGGATCATCGATTCCAGCATCTGGGTTGCGATCACCACCGGCTTGCCGGCGCGGCGCGCCATGCGCGTCATTTGCTTTTGAAGACTGGGCACCCGCTCCAGCGGCAGTTCGACGCCAAGATCGCCGCGCGCCACCATCAGCGCGTCGGAGACCTCGAGGATTTCGCCGAGCCGGTCGATCGCCTGCGGCTTTTCGATCTTGGCCATCACGGCGGCACGGCCGCGGATCAGCCGCTTGGCCTCATTGACGTCCTCGGCGCGCTGCACAAAGGAAAGCGCGACCCAGTCGATCCCCGTCGTCACCGCCGCTTCGAGATCGGCGCGATCCTTCGGCGTCATCGCCGAGACCGGCAGGTCGGTGTCGGGCAGGCTGACGCCCTTGCGGTCCGACATCTTGCCGCCGATCACCACCCGCGTCACCGCGCGATCGGGCGAGGTTGCCTCGGCTATCAGCCGCACCTTGCCGTCGTCGAGCAGCAATGCGTGACCCGGCCGCAGCGCCGCCAGGATTTCCGGATGCGGTAGCTGGACGCGGCTGTTGTCGCCCGGTGCCTTGTCGGAAT
Organism: Bradyrhizobium sp. AUGA SZCCT0182; assembly: GCF_018130185.1. Taxonomy (NCBI): domain Bacteria; kingdom Pseudomonadati; phylum Pseudomonadota; class Alphaproteobacteria; order Hyphomicrobiales; family Nitrobacteraceae; genus Bradyrhizobium; species Bradyrhizobium sp. AUGA SZCCT0182. Next base: position 27,669 of record NZ_JAFCLY010000064.1, read on the forward strand.
CCAGAACAAAACTCTGGCCGTTCTTGAGCTGGGTGGCGCCTTCATTGAACGAGCCAAGACGCAGCTTCGGTCCTTGCAGATCGACCAGGATGCCGATCGGCCGGCCGTAGCTGCTCTCGACATTGCGAATGGTCGCGACCAGTTCGCGCATCTTGTCGTGCGAGGTGTGGCTCATATTGATGCGGAACACATCCGCGCCGGCCTCGAACAGCTTGCGAATCATCGCGCTGTCCGACGATGCCGGGCCGAGGGTGGCGAGGATCTTGATACGACGGAGGCGCCTCATTGCTTGGGCGCCGAAGCTGGCGGCTGCCCGGATCCGCCTTGCGGCGGTCCGCCCGGCGACAGGCCCGGAACACCACCGGGACCGACCGTTCCCGGAATCCCCGGCACGCGCTGCTGCGCGGGTTGTTCATTGGCTTCGGTCAATTGCACGGTCCATGCTCTCTGTTCGCCGGTGTCGACCTCGAAGAACCCGGTGCGGTCAAAACCGCGCGCCAGGCAATTCTCGGTACCCTTAATGGTGAATTCCTTGTCACGCGAACACATGAAGGCCTGCCCCGACCATTCGCCGCCGCGGTCATAGTCGAGCGCGTAGATATAATAGAACCGTGCGACAAGCGTTCCGCGCAGCAGCGTCTCGCAACTGCGCGAGGAAACGTTCCACCAGCCCTCGGTGGTCCAGCCCTCGGCGTCCTTGTAACCGAGCGCGATGCCGACCCGGCTCGAGGTGTTATTGCAGAGGCGAAAGTCAGCCGCTGCCGAACTGTTCCACAGGCCCGTCACCGCCAACGCCAGCGCCGGCAGGAGGCCGGCAGTCAGGCGAGCGGGGAAGGGGCGTGAAGGCAGAGAATCTGTTCCGATCATATGGCGAAGCTATATCAAATCATTGACGATTTCGCTTGCCCGGCGGGAGCTGTCAACGCCGGGCAAGCGCGTTTCCCACGATGCGGGACGTCCGGATTAACCGGTTCCGTGCTGGTTTGCGCGCCGATATGGCAAAATCTGTGACAATTCCCACCTGATATCAATATGCTCAGGAATAACCCTGCGGGACCAAGCCATGACAATTGACGACAAAACCAGAACAGAACTGGAAGCCGCCGTTTTCCGGCGCCTAGTCGAGCACCTGCGCGACCGGCCCGACGTCCAGAACATCGACCTGATGAACCTGGCCGGCTTCTGCCGCAACTGCCTGTCGAACTGGATGAAGGAAGCGGCCGACGGCAAGGGTGTGGCGATCAGCAAGGATGAGAGCCGCGAGGCGGTCTACGGCATGCCCTATGAGACCTGGAAGTCGAAGTTTCAGGGCACCGCCAGTCCCGAGCAGCTGGAGGCGATGAAGAAGACCCATAGCGGGCATTAAAGCGTCGGCGCGCTTCGTAGCCCGGATATCCGGGAAGATCGTGCCTCCGTCCCGGATGTCGCGGAGCCTGTCATCGGGCGCGCATTCGCGCGACCCGTTGGCTCATCCGGGCTACAATGTACCTTCCTGTGGGCGCGCTGTGGATGAGCGCGATGGTGCCTTGACGCAAGGCGCCGCACTCTTGAGGGTCAATCTCAGAAAGCGCCGCGCGGTGAAGCGTGCGGCGCTTGATCTTTCAGCCCTACCATTCAGTTCCACTCAGGAGTACCCGATGGCCAACTCTGCCGCCGCCGTCCAGGAAGAACCCGCGACGAAGTTCGCAAAAGACCAGCTCAAGGCCATCGTCGAGCGCATCGAACGGCTGGAAGAGGAAAAGAAGACGATCTCCGACGATATCCGCGACGTCTATGCCGAAGCCAAGGGCAATGGTTACGACGTCAAGGCGCTGCGCACCATTGTTCGCCTGCGCAAGCAGGACGCCAATGAGCGCGCCGAGCAGGAGACGATTCTGGAAACCTACATGCAGGCGCTCGGGATGCTGTGAGGCGCCAGCCAGAGCCCCGTTCCGATGGAATCGGAACGGGGCTCTGGATTCTTGGTTTAACGCGTTTTCTTGACGCGAACCGGCGTCCACTTCGCTGGAAAACGCTCTAGCAGGCACTTCCGGGGAAACCAGCTTGGGCCACGGCTCCGCCTCTGTTAGGCTACCCGCAAGGGAACCTGGAAATGGACGTGCCTGGACCAGAGCGAAGGCTCGCAGCGGTCCTTGCCGCCGACATGGTCGGTTATAGCCGGCTCATGGAGGTTGACGAGACGGGGACGCTTGCCCGTCTCAAGACCCACCGGATCGAACTCATCGATCCGGTCATCACGAAGAACCATGGCCGCATCATCAAGACCACCGGCGACGGCATGCTGGTCGAATTCCGCAGCGTCGCCGATGCCGTGCTGTGTGCTGCCGAGATTCAGCGCCGGATGGCGCGGCGCAACGCCGACGTCTCGCCGGCGCGCTGGATACAGTTCCGGATCGGCATCAATCTTGGCGACATAATCGTCGAGGACAACGACATCTTTGGCGACGGCGTCAACGTGGCGGCGCGTCTCGAAATGCTCGCCGAGCCTGGCGGCATCTGTGTCTCCGGCGCGGTGCGCGATCAGGTCGGCCAACGGCTGGATGACGTCGCATTCGAGGATCTCGGCGAGCAGAGCGTCAAGAACATCGTCCGTCCGATCCGCGTCTTCCGGGTTCGGCTCGACGCCGATCCGGAAGCCGCGCCGGAGGGCGCGAAGGACGCTGCGGCGGCGGCGCCGGCCTCCAAGAAGCCGTCGATTGCCGTGCTGCCGCTCGCCAACATGAGCGGCGATCCGGAGCAGGAATTCTTCGCGGACGGCCTCACCGAGGACATCATTACCGAGCTGTCACGGTTCCGCGATTTGCTCGTCATCTCGCGCAACTCGACGTTCGTGCACAAGGGCAAGGCGGTCAACGTGCGGGAGATCGCGCGCGAATTTGGCGTCGATTACGTCCTCGAGGGGAGCGTGCGCAAGGCGCGCGATCGCGTCCGCGTCACCGTACAGCTGATCGACGCAGAAACCGACCAGCACGTCTGGGCCGAACGCTACGACCGCGAGCTTGAGGACATATTCGCCATCCAGGACGAAATCACTCATGCGATCGTCGCAACGCTCCCCGGCAGGGTCGAGGCCGCCAGGCACGACCGCGCAAAACGCAAGCCGACCGAGAGCATGGCGGCGTATGAGTGCGTGCTGGCCGCCAAGGTGCGGCACCACCGCTCGACGCGCGAGGACAATGCCGAAGCGCAGCGCCTGCTCGACCGCGCCCTCGCGCTCGACCCGAACTATGCGCATGCCCACGCCTGGAAAGCATGCGTGCTGGGCCAGACGTGGGTCTATGGCTGGTGTGCCGATCGCGATGCCACCTTCGAGCAGGTGGCCGCGGAGCTGGAGGTCACGCTGGCGCTCGACGACAATGACAGCGACGTGCACCGGATTCTCGCCGCGCTGAACCTGAACCGTAACGACCATGACAAGGCCGCGTATCACCAGGAGCGAGGGCTCGCGCTCAATCCCAACTACGACCTTGTCGTGGTGCAGCAGGGCGAGCTTCTAACCTGGCTCGGGCGGCCGGAGGAAGGCATCGACTGGATCAAGAAGGCGATGCGCCTCAACCCGTACCACCCGGAGCGCTTCTGGAGCCACCTCGGGCGCGCTTGCTACTGCGCCGAGAAATATGCCGACGCCATCGAGGCCTTTTCGCGGATCACGCGGCCCGACTACACCCATCATGCCTTCCTCGCAGCCACGTTTGCGCAAATGGGCAACGCGGTCGCCGCCGCTGCGCACGTCGCCGAGGTTCTAAAGTCAGAGCCGGCATTCTCGGTGGCCGTTTACCTCGCCACCCAGCACTACAAGCACGCCATCGACCGCCAGCGTCACGAGGCTGGCCTGCTCAAGGCAGGCTTGCCGGCCTGACGCAGCCGAGCACGAACACGGTGATCACGGCGCAGGGGCCGCGCTCTCGCGAGGATGATTTCGAGACCGATGGAAGTTGTGCCTGCTTAGCGCAGTGACGCCGTGCGCACGACGAAAGACTGCGTGGTGAGCTTGGCGGTCGCCGATCCGGTAAACCGGTCGGTGGTCATCCCCAGCATCGGATCTTCCGAGAAGCCCATCGTGATCGCGTACGGCGGCTTGACGAAGTAGCTGCGCATCAGCGTCATGTCGGTATCGCCCAGCACGGTCGTCGACATCGCGTTGCTCGCGCTCGGTGCCAGCATCACGACCCGCATCCAGACATCGTTGCCCTTGGCGGCGGCAAGCCGCGTCGAGGTCGAAATCACGCCGGCCTGACCGTGCGACCCCTTGGCGACGACACTGTTGATTTCGGTGGCGGCAGCGGCGGCATTACGCGCTGGCCGCACGGTGCGCGGGATCGGCGCGGAGGCTGCGACGACGTTGGCGCGGTCAACCGGCGAGGAGGCGGCCGGCGCGTAGGCCAGCGCCTTGTTGAAAGCGTCGGTAACGCTGGCAGTCGGCTGCGGATCGGCGGCGCCGACGGCCTGACGGGCCCTGAGGGCTGCGAGCTGCACGGGGGTGGGCTGATTGGCCGTCGTCGGCGCATCACCCCAGAAGCCGCGGGCGTTGATGATGTCGGCGGGTGTCTGCGGTTTCGGCTCGGCTGGCTTGTCGGCGGAAGCCTGCGCGGCCGGTTTGGATGGCTCCGGTTTGGATTTGGGCGCCGGAACGATCTGCGCATCAGCCGAGGCCAGCTGGATCGTTGCCGCGACCGGCTTTGCGCGCGGCGTCGGCACGATCTCGGCGGATTTGGTGTCGGCGGCCTTCGGGGCCGCGGCGGCGGCCACCACAGAAGGAGCGGGCTTCTCGTTCCTGACGGTGACGGGGGCGCCGCCCTCATCATCCTCGTCACTGGATTTGCCGCCCTTGAACAGCGAGGCGAACAGGCTGGGCTTCTTGCCCACCGTTGCAGCGTCGTCGCCACTGCCGCGCTTCTCGATGTCGGCGCGGGCCAGTTCATAACCCTTCAGCGGACCACCATTCGAGGGCAGGTGGACGGTGCGGCCATTGGGGAACACCCGGGCCAGCTGATCATGCGTCATGCGCGGCCAGTGACGGACGCTGCCGGTATCGAGATGAACGAACGGCGATCCCGAGGTCGGGTAGAAGCCGACGCCACCGCGCTGCAGGCGAAGTCCGGCGGCGCGGATCTGCTCGAGCGCAATGCCTGGGATGAAGAAATCCATCGCGTGGCCGAGCGTGTGCTGGCTGTGGCGGGCCACGCCGGACGAGCGGCGGCGGAGCATGGCATTGGTGGCGGGGGAGCGGTAGGCGGAGATGATCTGGATCGGCTGCTTGCCGTCGACGTCGCGGTTGACTTCCCAGAGGATGTCGAAGAGGTGACGATCCATCGTGGTCTGGTCCTGGCTGCGCCAGTCGCGGAGGAAGTGATTGAGTTTCTTCAGCGCCTCTTCGTCGTAACGCCCGTCGCGCTTGAAGGTGACGGTGAGGTCTTCGTTGGAGTGGGTGTGGTGGAAAGAAAGCGTCCGGGTCTCGTTCAGCGCGGTCGCGTCATGCACCGACCCGGCTCCGGCAAGGAGCAACAGCGAAGTCAGGCCGATTTGATATCCGGCCTTCGGCAGGCGAAGCGAATTGATTTGGCGCGCGAAACCAGTCAGCACGTATGAGCCCACCCAGTCGACGAGCGATCACGGATCTCTTTCGCAAACCAGGCCTCCCAAGGACCTGCGAAAGAGGGTGAACGCTTTATTAAAGCGGGAGGGTTAACCGAAGTTTACCGACCCGCCCCCAAGTTAGGCTTAACCTAACCCGTCGACTGTGGCGAAAAAGTGCCCTGTGCCAAAACCGAGATGGATAATGGTTAACGTAAACGATCTCGCCAAAGCGGCGAGATCGTTGATTTTACTTAAAAATTTCGAGAGGCAGCCGGGACCCGGGGATTAAGACCCCCGGGGTTTAACGGGTGATCACCCGTCGCTGCTGCTGGGGTTGCGCTTGCGGCCGGCGGCCGACTGGCGCGGGGGGCGTGACCGATGGTCCGCCGAACAGCCGCTCGAAGAACGAAGGACCGGAGCTGCCGTAATCATTGTTGAAGGCGACGTTGGACGGCAGTGACGCGCCGCTCGGCCGGACGTAGCTCGGGTTGGCATGGGCCACAACGTTCTCCAGGTCCCTGCTCCCGGAATTCTTGAGCAGCGGCAGCATCCTTGCGTCGCGGCCGTAGACGTCCCTGCGCAACTGCAGCTTGCCGGAATCATCCACGAACGCGGTCTGATAGGTGATGTGGACCGGGACCGGGGTCGGGAATTTCAGGTCGATCTCGCTGCGGCCATACATGCTGCGGATTTTTTCCGGCGTGTATTTGTCGTTCGGCATGACGATGTTGAGCAGCGTCGAGGCGTATTGATCCGGATTCTGCACCCGCATGCAGCCATGGCTGAAGGCGCGCTCTTCCTTGGCGAACAGGTTTTTGTCGGGGGTGTCGTGCTGATAGACCAGGAACTTGTTCGGGAAGTTGAAGCGGATCCGGCCGAGCGCATTGGCCTCGCCCGGCGGCTGCGAGATATGGATCGAGCCGTCACGGTTGCGTTCGAGCTTCAATCCCATGCGTTGCAGCACGGTCGGATCCTGCTGCAGCGCCGGCAGATATTCGTTGTAGATGATCGACGGCGGCACGTTCCAGGTCGGATTGACGGTGATGAACTTCATCGTCTCGGTCAGCATCGGCGTGGCGTGGTTTCCCGGCTTTCCGGTCACGACGCGGGTGGTCCAGACCTGGGCGCCGCCCTGCATCACCTTGAGCGTGAAGTCGGGGACGTTAAGAATGACATAGGCGTTGTTGAGCGACGGCACACCGAGCTGGCGCGGCAGCCAGCGCAAGCGTTCCATGTTGAGGATCACGGTGTCGATCTGGCGATCCCGCTTCGGGCTGTTGATGGCCTTGACGGTCTTGTCGTCGAGCACGCCGGTCGGCTTGAGGTCGGCGCTTTCCTGGAATTTGCGTACCGCTGCGGCGACCTTGGCATCGTACTTGGTGTCGTCGGGATTTTCGGTGACGCCGAGCTTGGCGCGCAGTTGCGGCACACGCGGATCTTCGGGGGCGGCCTCCGGCTGTTTCTTGGTCGCCGCCTTGAATGCGAGCGGAGCGCCTTCGGCGATCTGCACCACCGGGCCTTCGCCCTGACCGCGCAGTTCGGCGAGCTTGGCCTTCAAATCCTTGTAGAGCTTGAGCGGCGGGTTGTAGCCCTCGAGCGCTGCGGAAGCATCCTTGGCGGTCGAGATGTTGGCCAGAACTTCGGCCGGATCGGTCGGATGCTCGGGATAGAGGATGTCGGCGGCGACCTGCGACCAGTGCATCCGGCTGCTCTGCGCCTGGCGTGCATAGTCCAGCATGCTGGCGGTCAGCTTCAGTTCGGCGTCGGCCAGCTGGTCGGGCGAGGTAGCGGCTGCAAAATCCGGCACCGGATAGTCGGCGGGGTTGAGGCCGTCGGCAGCAGCGTCCTTCAGGCGCGCGACGACGCCCTTGGCGCCGGCGGTCAGTTTGCCGGCCTGCGTCCACTGCGGCGCAAATTCGCGGGCGCTGTAGAATTTTTCGACCGCGGCGCGCTCGCCCTTGCGATCGAACGTGCGCAGCGCCTTGCTGGCAAGCATGTCGCGCAATTTGTCGGCGACCGGCTGATCCGCCGGCGCGACACTGCTCGCGGCCTTCACCGGCTCCGCGGCAGGTGCTGCAGCCGTCGCGGGCGCAGGCGTTGCGGGCGTCGTGGTCGCGGTGTCGCTCTTGGGAGCGTCGCTCTTGGGGGTGTCGGCCGCGGGCGCGGTGACGGTTTCGGCCGGCTTCGGATCGGGAACGGTCGTGCTCGGTGCGGGTGCTGCCGTCTTGGCTGGATCGGGTACCGACGCGGTGGCGTCGATCCTAAAATCGCTGGCGGTCGGCGGCGGAACGTTGGCCGGCTCGGGACGCGGAACTGCTGCATCGATCGCGAGCTCTGCAGCGCTGGCCCGGGGCGTATCGCTCTGACCCGCCAGTGCAGAAGTCGCGGACACCGCTAGGAAGGTTGCCGCGACGGCGATCAGCACGCGGTCAAATCCAGCACGGTTGGTCGAACAGTCACGCATCGTCACACCCCCCTTGGGCGGAACTGCCCCGGCATGGAGCAGTCCTTCAGGTATCGCTCGTCACAGCTTGCGCGAAAGCGCCGGCCTCGATCGCTTTAAGTCGGTACGCCTGCACGCAACGATTCAAACGCAGACGATACATGCGCCCCTTTCATGCAGCCAGCGCCATGGGGGGCAACTCACGACAAACTGACCTCAAACCACCAATTGCAATTCGGGTGGCGCGGTTTTGCCATGCCCCCTGACATTTGTCTGTCACCGGCAAGCCACGGTTCGAAGGTTCCCGAATCCCCGATGGCGCTCAAGCCCTTGCCACGGGAGCGCCACAATCGTCCATGGCGCTCAATTGCTGCTCAGTTGGTATCTTGCGCGCCCTCAGCCGGATCGTTGGCGGCGGCCTCATCGAGTTTGCGATAGAGCGTGGAGCGGCCGATCTTCAACCGGCGCGCCACTTCCGACATTTGCCCGCGATAGTGCGAAATCGCGAAACGGATGATCTCGTTTTCCATTTCCTCGAGCGGCCGCACCTCGCCCGCGGAGGTCAGCATCGCGAGACTGCCGGTGTTGCTCAGCGGCGCAATCGGTATCTCATTACCCGACACCATCGCAGGAGCCGTCGACGGACCGACGATCAGCGGTTCGCCGTGCATAGCCTGGGTGTCCGTGTCCGGGACGATATGGTGGGCGGCGGCATGCGGGAAGTCCGACAGGCCAAGCTGGTCGCTCTCGCTCAGCACCACGGCGCGATACACGGTGTTTTCGAGCTGGCGGATATTGCCGGGCCAATCGAGCTGCGCCAGATGCGTCATGGCTTCACCGCTGATGCCGGTGATGGTGCGGTTCTCTTCGGCGCTGAACCGCGCCAGGAAGTACCGCAACAGATGCGGGATGTCTTCCCGTCGCATGCGAAGCGGAGGAATGGTCAGCGGCAGCACGTGCAGGCGATAGAACAGATCCTCGCGGAATGCGCCGTTCTTCACGAGGTCGAGCAGTTTGCGGTTGGTCGCCGAAATGATGCGGACGTCGACCTTCACCGGCTTGCGGCCACCGACGGCCTCGACCGTGCCTTCCTGCAATGCGCGAAGCAGCTTTACCTGGGCTGCAAGCGGCAGTTCGCCGACCTCGTCGAGGAACAGCGTGCCGCCGGACGCTTCGACGAACTTGCCCATGTGGCGTTCGGTGGCGCCGGTGAAAGCGCCCTTCTCGTGACCGAACAGGATCGATTCCACCAGATTGTCGGGGATCGCGCCGCAGTTGACGGCCACGAACGGCTTGGCCTTGCGCTCGCTGCTGCCGTGGATGGCGCGGGCAAACAATTCCTTGCCGACGCCGGACTCGCCTTCGATCAGCACCGGAATGCCCGATGAGGCGGCCTTCTGCGCCGTGCGCAGCACGCCTGCCATGGTTTCGCTGCGGGTGATGATATCGGCAAAGGTCAGCCGGCCTTCGCGGCTGTGACGGATGCGCTGCAATTCGCCCTTCAAGGCCTGCGTGTTGAGCGCGTTGCGCAGCGACACCTGCAGCCGTTCGAAGCCGGCCGGCTTGACGACGAAATCCTGCGCGCCGGCGCGCATCGCCGAAACCACGTTGTCGATGCCGCCATGGGCGGTCTGCACGATGACGGGAACGGTCAATCCGGCATCACGAATTTTTGCGAGCACGCCGAGTCCGTCGAGACCGGGCATCACGAGATCGAGAACGACGGCATCGATCGCTTGCGCGTCGGGGGCGGTCAGCAAGGCCACGGCGGCGTCGCCGCTGTCGACGACGAGGGACTCATAACCGCATTTCTGCACCATGTTTTCCACCAGACGGCGCTGCACCGCGTCGTCATCAGCAATCAGAATGGTAGCAGCCATGGTTTACCCCGCACGTTACGCTAACTGTATCGAATCGGGGCACTCTCGCCTATGGCGATTAACGCACACTTAATTGTTGGAGGGCGGCTGTGTGAGAGCGGCTAAGCGTTGAGGTGTGGCCACACCTCCAGAACGCCGCGATAACACATGTCGAAAGCCACATAGAGGATGATCGCAAGGCCGACATAGGCGATCCAGCGATGCTTTTCCAGGAGCCGCGCGATGAAGTTGGCGGCGAGCCCCATCAGCGCAATGGAAAGTGCCAGACCGAATATCAGGATCATCGGATGCTCGCGCGCCGCACCTGCGACGGCGAGCACATTGTCGAGCGACATCGACACGTCGGCGAGCGTGATCTGCCAGACGGCCTGGCCAAGCGTCTTCTGGCGGCCCGCACCGGCTGGTGTATCGATCGCTGCGGACGACAAACTCTGAAACTTCGGTTGATGCGACGTATGCAGCTCGCGCCACATCTTCCAGCATACCCAAAGCAGAAGAACGCCGCCCGCGAGCAGCAGTCCAATGATTTGCAGCAACTGAACCGTGACGGAAGCGAAGCCGATGCGCAGGACCGTGGCGGCCAATATGCCGATCAAAATCGCCTTCTTGCGCTGACCCTCGGGTAGCCCGGCGGCTGCGAGCCCGATGACGATCGCATTGTCGCCGGCGAGCACCAGGTCGATCATGATGACCTGGAAAAGCGCTGTCAGGTGTTGCGAGGTAATTAAGTCCAGCATGCGGGGCCACTCCGTTCAGGAGTCCAATCCGACATCGCAGTTCGCTTGAACTGCCAGAGGGGCCCGGGCTTGGACGTGCACAGTCAAAAAAGACGAAAGGTCGATCAGCGGAAAAACCGTTTCCGCTACTCAGGTTGGTCCGAAAGGGCGAAGAGCCTGATCATCTGGTCCGGCTCGATCAGAACGGACAGCACGACGCCGATGAACGTCAGGCTGCCGGCGAGGTCGAACCACATGGTGCGGAACCGGTCGCGTCGGCACAGCAGCGCGAAGCCGGCCGTCGTCGCGCCGACCGCAAACAGCAGGGTGACAATCGCGGGTGTCAGCGCATCAACAGGCACGAGGTTGCGGATTCCGAGCGTCGCGATCAGTGCCACCAGCAGGATGCCGGCCATCAGCTCCTTGCCACGGGTGGTGTTTTCCTGGCCCTTGGTCCGGACAATCCGACTGCGATCTGCGATAGCCATGGATTATTGTCCTCCCAAAGACTCGCGAACTGAGGGAAGCCGCGAGATTGTGGTAGGGAACATTGGCTGTTCCGGAATTCAATCTAGGTAGTTTAGTAATCATGAAACGAGCAAAACATCAAGATGTTTTCGCTGGACAGCTGCCGGGCAAGGTCGCCACGGAAGCCCGGCAATTGCGGAAACAGGCTGGGGATTGGCTCAAGCTGCGCAGGGCCGATGCCGGATTGTCGCAGGCTGATCTCGCCGCGCGGCTCGGTCTCAAATATTATACGTTCATCTCACAGGTCGAGAACGGGTTCAGCCGCGTTCCAACTGAAATCATGGGCGCATGGGCCAGCGAGCTGGGTCTTGAACAGGCGGCGTTCGCTAGGCATCTATTACTGTACTACGAGCCGGAATTGCACCGGCTGCTGTTCGGAGCGGAAAGCAAATGAGCGTGGTTGCGTTCGAGCGCACACAGGAAACCGGCATCTGGAGCGAACGGGAACTCAATACAATCTGCGCGGCATTGCAGGCTGCGCTCGCGCCGTCGACCGGCCGCGAATGGGAAACCGGCACCACCGAAAAAGGCGATGCCCAGTTCTATCTGTTGGGTCCGCTTCCGGATCAGGCCTGCGAGCTGTGTGTGTCCCGGATCGGGGCGCGCTATATCCTGGAAGACGGATCGGGCCGGCTGCTGTTCGAGCATCGAAACCTCGATATCGTCGTGCTGCATGCGAGGGCGGCGGTCCCGTCCACGTCGTGGCTGATGGTCAAGGCGATCACGCTGTGGTGTGCGATTCGGAGCGCCTTTCACGAAAAACTCGAGCCGATGATCGCGGAGACCGAAGAGCTGCTGGTGCAGCTCGCGCCGCAGCTGGCAGCGTTCGCCTGATCGCCTCGTCAAAAATCATCACGCCAATTTGAAAGTGTTCATGAACGCGAAATCTGCGACATCCCGCGCCAGCAAGACGTCCCGCAAAACCGCAATCAGCAAGGGAACTGCCGTCAGCAAGACCACCGCAGCCAAATCGAAGACCGACAAACTGCCGGAATGGAATCTGGCCGACCTCTATTCCGGCATCGACGCCCCCGAAGTCGCGCGTGACTTGCAGGAGATGGATGCCGAATGCATCGCGTTCGAGACGGACTACAAAGGCAAACTGGCCGAAAACGTTGCAAAGGATAGTGGCGGGCAGTGGCTCGCCGCAGCGGTCAAGCGCTACGAGGCGATCGACGACCTCGCCGGCCGCCTTGGCTCCTATGCCGGCCTTGTCCACGCCGGCGACAGCGTCGATCCCGCGATCACGAAATTCTACGGCGACGTTTCGGAGCGGCTAACGGCCGCATCGGTGCATCTGCTGTTCTTCGGGCTTGAACTCAACCGCGTGGACGACGCCGTGATCGAGCGCGCGCTGCTGACGCCCGAACTCGCCTACTATCGCCCGTGGATCGAGGATCTGCGCAAGGACAAGCCGTACCAGCTCGAGGATCGCGTCGAGCAGTTGTTTCACGAAAAATCCCAGAGCGGCTATGCCGCCTGGAACCGGCTGTTCGACCAGACCATCTCCGGCCTGCGCTTCAAGGTCGGTGGCAAAGAACTGGCGATCGAGCCGACGCTCAATTTCCTGCAGGACCGCGCGCCGGAAAAGCGCAAGGCCGCGGGGCAGGCGCTGGCGAAAACCTTCAAAGAGAATGAGCGGACCTTTGCGCTCGTCACCAACACGCTCGCCAAGGACAAGGAGATTTCCGATCGCTGGCGCGGCTTTGCGGATGTCGCGGATTCCCGGCATCTCAACAACCGCGTCGAGCGCGAGGTGGTCGATGCGCTGGTCGGATCGGTCAGGTCGGCCTATCCGCGGCTGTCGCATCGTTATTACGCGCTCAAGGCCGGCTGGTTCAAAAAGAAGAAGCTGGCGCATTGGGATCGCAACGCGCCGCTGCCGTTCGCGGCGACCGGCACGATCGCCTGGCCCGAGGCCCGCAACATGGTGCTGACGGCCTATCGCGGCTTCTCGGTCGAGATGGCCGATATTGCCGAGCGTTTCTTCACCGACCGCTGGATCGACGCGCCGGTGCGGCCGGGCAAGGCGCCCGGTGCGTTCTCGCATCCGACTACGCCGTCGGCGCATCCCTATGTGCTGATGAACTATCAGGGCAAGCCGCGCGACGTGATGACGCTGGCGCATGAGCTCGGCCACGGCGTGCACCAGGTGCTGGCGGCCAAAAATGGAGCGCTGATGGCGCCGACGCCGCTGACGCTCGCCGAAACCGCCAGCGTGTTCGGCGAAATGCTGACCTTCAAGCGGCTGTTGGGACAGACCAAGAATGCGAAACAGCGTCAGGCGCTGCTCGCCGGCAAGGTCGAGGACATGATCAACACCGTGGTGCGGCAGGTCGCGTTCTATTCGTTCGAGCGCGCCATCCACACCGAGCGCAAGAACGGCGAATTGACCGCCCAGCGCATCGGCGAGATCTGGCTCAGCGTGCAGGGCGAAAGCCTCGGGCCGGCCATCGACATCCGTCCGGGCTACGAGAATTTCTGGATGTACATCCCGCACTTCATCCATTCGCCGTTCTACGTTTACGCCTATGCGTTCGGCGATTGTTTGGTGAACTCGCTTTATGCGGTCTACGAGAACGCCTCCGACGGCTTTGCCGAGCGCTACCTTGCGATGCTCGCGGCCGGCGGCACCAAGCATTATTCCGAACTGCTGAAGCCGTTCGGGCTCGATGCCAAGGATCCCAAGTTCTGGGACGGCGGGCTGTCGGTCATCGCCGGCATGATCGACGAACTGGAAACGATGGGCTGACGCACATGCCGCGGCGACAAACTTCGGCCGTCGTCGCATCCCATCATGACGGCGACGTCAGGAGTGGAGCGCTCATGATCGACACGCCGACACGACGCGCAGTGCTTGGAGCGGGCGCCCTCGTGGCCGGTTCGCTGTTCGGGATCGAAAGCGGTGTTGCCCAGGCGCCGCTTCCACCCACGCCCGCCTGCCACGACGGCGAGGCGGCAACGCTGGCGCAGACCGAAGGGCCGTACTTCAAGCCGTCCTCGCCGGAGCGGGTCGAACTGTTTGAAGAGGGGATGGCGGGGCAGCCGATCGAACTGGTCGGGCTTGTCCTTTCCCGCGACTGCAAGCCGGTCTCTGGCGCTTTGCTGGATTTCTGGCAGGCCGACGGCAGGGGGCAGTATGACAATTCCGGCTTCCGGCTGCGCGGTCATCAGTTCACCGATGCGGAAGGGCGCTATCGATTGCGCAGCGTCGTGCCCGGCGTATATCCCGGCCGCACCCGCCACATCCATGTGAAGGTGCAGCCGCGCGGCGGCCGCGTGCTGACCACCCAGCTCTATTTTCCCGGCGAATCGCAGAACCGCTCCGACGGCCTGTTCCGCAAGGCGTTGCTGGTGCGCACCGCCAAGAACGCCGGATGGCTCGCCGGGCGGTTCGATTTCGTGGTCGGCTAGGCGCTTTAGCGCCGCGCAGGCATTTTCGGTAAAACATTTGTTGAACAGGCGGGCACGCCGTGTTATACGTTCCGTACAACGGAGCTGGTACTATGACCAAGACCACTCGCGGCATGAACGAAGCCCCTCGTGAGTACAAGATCGAGGATACCGCGCTTCAAATTCGGAAGATTGGCAATTCGGTCGGCGTGATCCTGCCGAAAGAGCTCCTTGCCCGGCTGAATCTCAAGGAGGGCGACAAGTTCTATCCGGTCGAGCAACCGGATGGCAGCCTGCGTCTTTCGCCGTTCAACCCCAAGCATGCGCGGACGATGGAAATCGCCCGCCAGATCATGCACGAATACCGCGATACGTTTGCCGCGCTTGCAAAATGAGTGAGCCAATCTGGCTCGATGTCGACGAAGTCATCGACATGCATGCCGGGCAACTAGCGATATTTGGCGGACCAGAAGGCCTCCGGGATCACGGCCTTCTGGAGTCGGCGGTTATGCGGCCGGTCAATCAATGGGCTTATGGACAGACTGATATGGCCGCGCTCGCCGCAGCCTATGCGTTCGGTCTTGCCCGGAACCACGCCTTTGTGGACGGCAACAAGCGCACCGCATTCCACGCCATGATGGTGTTTTTGCGGGTCAACGACATCCCGTTCGCGCCCGATCCGGCGCACGCGACGGCCATCATCCTGTCCCTGGCCGCGGGCGAGGTCAGCGAGGAAAGCCTGACCCGCTGGATCCGGGATAATTGGCCTTCCGAATGACCCGATAGGCTTTGTCCCGTTGCCCTGCTGGCGGCTTTGCGGTAATTGCACGCCAGATCGTGGATTGACTGGGGATACCGATGGCAGACCATAGCGAAGTGGCCTACACGACCGCTGACGGCAACGATTATCCGGCCCATGAGCAGACCTATGAAGGGTTCATCATGCTGGTCAAATACGGCACCGTGGCCGTCGTCGTGATCGTCGCCCTGATGGGCTACTTCCTGACCTGATGCGTCGCCGGCTGCACTGCCCGGACGGCGGTGACCAGAAAAATTTGCACGTCGCCCGGTCGTGAAACCGGTATCCAACTAAGCGGAAATAACGCTAGTTTGCTTGCGCGCGCGCCCTCGCGCCGCCGGAGGCCCCATGAAGATTGCCGTTGCCAAGGAAATCGATCCGTCCGAACCGCGGGTGGCTGCTTCTCCCGACACCGTGAAGAAGTTCAAGGCGATTGGTGCCGAAGTGGTGGTGGAGCCGGGAGCAGGCATCAAGTCGGGCCTGCCGGATTCCGAATATATCGCGGCCGGCGCCACCATCAGTGCGGACGCGCTTGTTGATGCCGACATCATCATCAAGGTGAAGCGGCCGGAGGCCTCTGAACTCGGCCAATACAAGCGCGGCGCCCTGGTCATCGCCATTATGGACCCCTACGGCAACGAGGCGGCGCTCAAGACCATCGCCGACTCCGGCGTGTCTGCCTTCGCGATGGAATTGATGCCGCGCATCACCCGCGCGCAGGTGATGGACGTGTTGTCCTCGCAGGCCAACCTCGCCGGCTACCGCGCGGTGATCGAGGCCGCTGAGGCGTTCGGCCGTGCTTTCCCCATGATGATGACCGCAGCGGGCACGGTTCCCGCGGCAAAAGTGTTCGTGATGGGCGTCGGCGTTGCCGGCCTGCAGGCGATCGCGACCGCGCGCCGGCTTGGCGCCGTCGTCACCGCGACCGACGTGCGGCCCGCCACCAAGGAGCAGGTCGAAAGTCTCGGCGCCAAATTCCTCGCTGTCGAGGATGAGGAGTTCAAGAACGCACAGACCGCCGGCGGCTATGCCAAGGAAATGTCGAAAGAGTATCAGGCCAAGCAGGCCGCCCTGACCGCCGAGCACATCAAGAAGCAGGACATTATCATCACGACCGCGCTGATCCCGGGCCGCCCGGCGCCGAAGCTTGTCAGCGCCGACATGGTCAAGTCGATGAAGCCCGGCTCGGTCCTGATCGATCTGGCGATTGAGCGCGGCGGCAATGTCGAGGGCGCCAGACCGGGCGAAGTCGTCGATGCCGATGGCGTCAAGATCGTCGGCTACACCAATGTCGCCGGCCGCGTCGCACAGTCCGCCTCCAGCCTGTATGCGCGCAATTTGTTCAACTTCATTGAAACGATGGTGGATAAGACCACCAAGGCGCTCGACGTGAAGTGGGACGATGAGCTGGTCAAGGCCACCGCGCTGACCAAAGACGGCGCCGTCATCCATCCGAACTTCCAGCCCAAATAGACAGCGTCAGGAGAGCCGCCATGGATCATATTGCACAGGCCGTCGATCCCTTCGTGTTCCGGCTGTCGATCTTCGTCCTTGCCG